>NZ_BAABRP010000009.1:75000-133234 GCF_039545055.1 Deinococcus carri | reverse complement strand
ACCAGCCCTCACGGCACGGTGTGATCTGGGGCTGTGTCGCTGGACTCGTCAACCTCCGCTGGCAACGCCGACTCCACCTGCCCACCCTCTGAAGGCAGAGGCCGGGCAGCGGGGCGACGTGCGCCGTCGCCCCGCTGCCCATTCAGCTACTGCGCAACGGGTCTTCAGAACAAAGAGGCCGGAGCCACCTGAAAAGCCGCGCTGAAGGGCGTCCTTTGTCAGCAGTGGCACAGGTTTCAGCCCGTCAAGCCCTTTCGCCACTGACCTGCCCGCGCCCCCGCCTTATGCTCTGGGCATGACCGCCGCCGACGCCTCTCAACCTCACATTCACCTGCCGGACGGCTCCTGCTGCGGGCCTAAGAAGTTCGCGCACCTGCACCAGCACACCCAGTACAGCCTCCTCGACGGCGCGGCTAAGCTCAAGGACCTGCTGAAGTGGGCCAAGGAGGTCACGCCCGAGGGTTGCCCGCCCGCCCTCGCCATGACCGACCACGGCAACATGCACGGGGCGGTGCATTTCTACAACTACGCGGTGGGGATGGGGGTCAAGCCGATTATCGGCTACGAGGCCTACGTGGTGCCGGGCGTGGGCACCCGCCGCGACCGCACCCGCGGCCAGGACGGCGAGAAGGGCATCTTTCACCTCACCCTGCTGGCCCGTGACTTCGAGGGCTACCAGAACCTCTGCCGCCTCAGCAGCCGCGGCTACACCGAAGGCTACTACTACAAGCCCCGCATCGACCACGAGCTGTTGCGGGAGCACCACAAAGGGGTCATTGCCTTTTCGGGCTGCCTGGGGTCGGAGGTGCAGCAACTGCTGCTCCAGGGGCGTGAGGAGGAGGCGAAACAGCGGCTGCTGTGGTACCGCGACCTGTTCGGGGAGAACTACTTCATCGAGATTCAGGACCACGGCCTGCCCGAGCAGAAGAGGAACAACCCCATCCTGAAAGCCTGGGCGCAGGAACTGGGCATCGGCATGGTCGCTACCAACGACGGCCACTACGTCAAGAAGACCGACGCCACCGCCCACGAGACGCTCCTTGCCATCCAGACCAAGGCCACGCTGGCCGACGAGAACCGCTTCAAGTTCCCCTGCGACGAGTTCTACGTGAAGGGCCTGGACGAGATGCAGGCGGCCCTGCCGGTGTCCGAGTGGGGCGAGGAACCCTTCGACAACACCGCCCGCATCGCGGAGATGTGCAACGTGGACCTGCCGGTGGGCAAGAAGCGCGTGTACCAGATGCCCGCCCTGCCCATCCCCGAGGGCCGCACGATGGCCGAGGAACTGCGGGTGCAGACCTACCGCGGCACCGTGAAGCGCTATCCCGGCCACGCGACCGAGGGGCTGCTGCGCGACTACGCGACCCGCTCGCTGGAGGCCCTGGGCGCGGAGGACCGGGCGAAGGTGCTGGCGCGCGTCAGCGGCTGCGACGCCACAACCTGCGACCTCGAAACGCTCCTCACCCTGCTCGCCTTCATGGGCAGCGAGTGGGAGGCGCGCGGCAAGGCGGCGGGCGAGAAGTACACGCCCTACCCCGCGTTGGAACAGATGGAAGCTGAGGCCGAGGCCGGGAAACTCCTCGCCTACGCCCACGAGGACTGCCGCCGGGCCAGGCAGAAGGACAGCGACACGGCCATCGAACTCGACCCGCAGGCCGACGACGAGGAAACCACCCGCGCCCACCACCGTCACGCCCTGGTCATCCTGCGCCGCGCCGAGTACGAACTCTCGGTGATCAACAACATGGGCTTCCCCGACTACTTCCTGATCGTCGCGGACTACATCAACTGGGCCAAGGATCAGGACATCAGCGTGGGGCCGGGGCGTGGGTCGGGCGCAGGGTCGCTCGTCGCCTACGCCATCCGCATCACCAACCTCGACCCCCTCGAGTTCGAGCTGCTGTTCGAGCGCTTCCTGAACCCCGACCGCATCTCGATGCCCGACTTCGACATCGACTTCAACGACGCGCGCCGGGGCGAGGTCATCCAGTACGTGCAGCAGAAGTACGGCGACGACAAGGTGGCCCAGATCGCTACCTTCGGGACGATGGCCTCCAAGGCGTGCCTCAAGGACGTGGCGCGCGTGATGGGCCTGGAATACGCCAAGGTGGACAAGGTCAGCAAACTGATTCCGATCAAGTTCGGCAAGAGCTACAGCCTGGAGCAGGCCCGCGAATCCGTGCCCGATATTCAGCAGATGCTCGCGGAGGACGGGCAACTGCTCGAAGCCTATGAATTCGCGCAGAAACTGGAAGGCCTGACCCGCCACGCCTCGGTCCACGCGGCAGGCGTGGTGATCGGCAAGACCCAGCTCACCGACCTGGTGCCCGTGATGCGCGACTCTGGCGGCGAGGGCATGGTCTGCCAGTACGACATGAAGGCCGTGGAGGACATCGGCCTGATCAAGATGGACTTCCTGGGGCTGCGCACCCTCTCCTTCCTGGATGAAGCCCGGCGCATCCTGCGCGAGTCGCGCGGCATCGAGATGGATTTCGACACCATCCCCTTCGACGACGAGCAGACCTTCGAGCTGCTCTCGCGCGGCGACACCAAGGGCGTGTTCCAGCTCGAAGGGGCGGGCATCGCGGACGCCTCCCGCCGCCTGAAACCCCGCCGCCTTGCGGACATCATCGCCCTCTCGGCGCTGTACCGCCCCGGCCCAATGGAGAACATCCCCACCTACGTCCGCCGCCACCACGGCGTCGAGGAGGTGGACTACGTCAAGGACGGCTTCCCGACCTCCGCGCAGTGGTTGGAAAAGATCCTGGCCGAAACCTACGGTATCCCCGTCTACCAGGAACAGATCATGCAGATCGCCTCCGAGGTCGCGGGCTTCAGCCTGGGCGGGGCCGACCTCTTGAGGCGCGCCATGGGCAAGAAGGACGCCGAGGAGATGAAGCGGCAGCGGCAGATCTTCGTGGAGGGTGCGGAAAAGAACGGTGTTCCCAAGGACGAGGGGAATAAACTCTTTGATTTGCTGGACGCATTTGCGAACTACGGATTCAATAAGAGTCATAGTGCCGCGTATGGTGTAATTACTTATCAGACCGCATGGTTGAAAGCAAATTACCCTGTTGAGTTTATGGCGGCACTTCTGACTGTAGAACGCCGCGATTCCGATAAAGTCGCAGAGTACGTTTCTGACGCCCGCAAGATGGACGTGCGGGTGCTGCCCCCCGACATCAACCGTTCCGCGCCCGACTTCGCGGTGCAGGGCGACGAGATTCTGTTCGGCCTGTATGCCATCAAGGGCCTGGGCGAGGGCGCGGTGCAGCGGATTCTGGAGGAACGCGAGAAGAGCGGGCCGTTCAAGTCGCTGGCCGACTTCTGCTCAAGGTTGGGCAACAAGGTCTGCAACCGCAAGGCGATGGAATCCCTGATCAAGTCGGGGGCCTTCGACCGCTTCGGGGAGCGCTGCCAGCTGATGGAGAGCCTGGAAGAGGCGATGGCCTGGGCGCAGGGCGCGGCAGCGATGGCGAACAGCGGCATGGACGCCCTGTTCGGCATGAACGAGACGGCCCCCGAACCCAAACTCCGCGCGGGCGTCGAGGCCTACACCGACCTCCAGCGCCTCGCCATCGAGAAAGAAGCCCTGGGTCTTTACATCAGCGGGCACCCCCTGGAACAGCACGAGGGGCTGCGTGAGGCGGCCAGTTGCCGCATCTCCGACCTGGACACCTGGTTCCAGACGCAGAACGTCGCGCCGGGCAAGCGCCTCAAGGCGGTGCTGGCGGGCATGATCGAGAGCGTGGTCAAGAAGCCCACCAAGTCCGGCGGCATGATGGCCCGCTTCATCCTCGCGGACGAGTCGGGGCAGACCGAGCTGGTGGCCTTTTCACGCGCCTACGACCGTATCCACGAGAAGCTGGTCAACGACACGCCTGCCCTGGTGATCGTGGAACTGGAATCGGAAGATGGCGGTCTGCGCGCCATCGCGGAGGAAGTCGTCAGCGTCGAGCAACTGGGCGAGGTGCCCAAGGTCATGTACGTGACCATCGACCTGGAAACGGCCACGCCCGACGCGGTGGGCGAGTTCCAGAGCGTGCTGGACGAACACGCCGGGTCCATGCCCACCTACCTGCGCCTGGAAACCCCCGAGCAGTTCGTGGTCTACCAGCTCGACCACAACATGGGAAGCAGTGACGCCATCCGGGCGCTGAACCAGACCTTCCCCTGGGCCGACGCCTACCTCGCCTACGACCAGGGCACGATTCTGAGCCGCTTCGCGCCCAAGCCGCCCGCGTGGATGAACAAGGGGCGGGGAATGCAGGCGTGACGGAAGAGGAGAGGGCGTAGCTGGCCCTCTCCTCTTCTGTGGCAGCCCGCAGCAGGAAAAAAAACGGACCTTCCGGCCCGCCTTCCCTCTGTCCTGTCCCTGCTCCGCTTCTACGCGAACTGGTGGCGCATCAGCGAGAGCTTGAGTTCATGGGGGCTGGTGGCCGATTGCAGGGCGTCCTCCTCGGTCATCAGGTCTTCCTTGACCAGCTCGGCGAGGTGCTGGTCGAAGGTGTGCATGCCGTGCAGGCCGCCTTCTTGCAGGGCCTGCTTGATTTCCTCGGTGCGGTCGGCGTCCTTGATGCACTCGCGGACGGTGGGGGTGCCCAGCAGGATTTCCATGCCCAGCACCCGGCCCCCGCCCTTGCGCGGCAGCAGGCGCTGGCTGACCACGCCCACCAGGCTCTCCGAGAGGCCCAGGCGAATCTGGTCGCGTTCGTGCGGTGCGAAGAAGTCGATGATGCGGTTCACGGTGCGGATGGCGTCGAGCGTGTGCAGCGTGCTGAAGACCAGGTGGCCGGTCTGGGCGGCGGAGAGGGCGGCTTCCACCGTTTCCTTGTCGCGCATCTCGCCGATCAGGATCACGTCGGGGTCCTGGCGCATGGAGGCGCGCAGCCCCGCCGCGAAACTCAGGGTGTCGCTGCCCAGTTCGCGCTGGGATATCATGGCCTGCTTGTCGCGGTGCAGGATCTCGATGGGGTCTTCCAGGGTGACGATGTTCACCGGGCTGGTCGTGTTGATGTGGTTGATCAGTGAGGCCAGGGTGGTGGTCTTGCCCGACCCGGTGGGGCCAGTCACCAGCACCAGCCCGCGTTCGTGTGCGCCCAGCGCCTCGAAGGTGGCCTGGGGCAGGCCCAGTTCCGCGAAGCTGGGAATCGGCTTTTCCTCGATCACGCGCATGATCAGGCCGATGGTGCCGCGCTGGTAGTAGGCATTGACCCGGAAGCGGGCGAGGCCGGACACGCCGTAGGCGAAGTCGCTGTCTCGGCGCGCGAGGAATTCTTCCCACAGGCCGGGGCGCGTCATCATCTCGCGGGCGAACCCCTCGACGTGGTCGGGCAGCAGCCGGTCCTCGCCGAAGCGCACCATGTCGCCGTTCACGCGGGCGGCGGGGGGACTCCCGACCCGGAGGTGAATGTCACTGGCCCCCGCCTTCACCATGACACCGAGTAAGGCCTGCAAGACGCTCATGCCCCCGACTCTACGCAGCCCCCTCTTACAGTTTTGCTGCACGGCGGGCTGTGCTGTGCGGCCGGGACTCGGGGAGGATGCGGGAGATGCGGCGAAATCTGGCCGCGCCTCCTCCTATACTTGACCCACATGAAACCCTTTGCGTCTCAGGGCCTGGGGCTGCTGCTGGCCGGGGGATGGGCCGCTGGGCTGGCGCTGCTCTCGCTGGTGCTCCTGACCTCGCTGTGGCCCTACCTGCCCCACCTGGAATGGCCGGACGACACCGCCCTGATGGTCGCGGCGTTCGAGGCGCTGCTAATGGGAGCCGGCGTGTGCGGGGCCGGGCTGTCGTTCAGTCTGTGGGCCTGGCTGCGGGCGCTGCCGCAACGGGCAGCCGGGGCACGGCGCGTCTTCAGCGGGTTCGCGTGGGCGCTGCGCCTGCTGCTGCTGGGCAGCCTGCTGGCCTTTTTCGTCGAGCGGGCGCTGAACTGGGCCTCGCCCGGCCCCTGGCACAACCTGCGGCCCGGCGTGTACTCGGCCTTCACGGGTCTGTTTGCGCTGCTGCTGGTCGCGCCGGTCGTGGCCCTGGTTTGGTCGGCGCTGGGCCGCTGGGTGCGCTGGATGGGGGCGGCCACGGCCCAGGCCTCCCAGACGGCCCAAGCCCAGACGGCCCAAGCCCAGACAGCACAGGCCCCCGGCCTCCACAGCCTCCACCGGGGCGTTTCCACGCCGCTGCGGGTGCTGGCCGCCGTGCTGCTGGGCATCGGCCTGTTCCTGCTGCCCGTGCAGATGGTCACCCGCGCGCCCTCCGAGAAGATGCTGAGTACGGTCGAGCAGGTGCTGGCGGCGCACGGGGCGCTGCTGATGCCCGCCGTCATGCTGAGCGGTCTGGCCGCGGGCGGCGCGCTGTGGCTGTGGGCCGGCCTGGGCGAGCAGGTCACGCATCTGCTCGCTCCCCAGCGCAGCCGCACCAGCGAGCTGTGGCAGCAGGCGGCCCGGCGCTAGGCCAGGATGGGAACTGGACACAGAGCAAGAGGCGGGAGCCAGTGTGCCCGCCTCTTGCTCTGCCCGCAATCCGTCCCTTTTGCTTTTCCCTGCGGTCGGGTTCCCCCTAATAGATGAACCGCATCAGACCTTCTGCACCTCTCCGGGCTGGCCCCAGGGGTCAAGGACGACCTTGACGCAGCCGTCGTGCTTGTCGCGGAAGGTCTTGTAGAGTTCCGGGGCCTCGTCCAGAGAGGCGCGGTGGGTGATCACGAAGCTGGGGTCGATCTGGCCCGACTGGATGCGGTCGAGCAGCGGCAGCACGTAGCGGTGGGTATGGGTCTGGCCCAGGCGGAAGGTCAGGCCCTTGCCGAACGCCGCGCCCAGCGGGAACTTGTCCACCAGCCCGGCATACACGCCCGGCATGCTGACGGTGCCGCCCTTGGCACAGCTCAGGATGGCCCAGCGCACGGCGGTGATGCGGTCGAAGCTCATGCGCATCTTCTGTTCGGCGGTGTCGAGCAGCGCGCCGGGACCGTGGCCGTGCGCTTCCAGGCCCACACCGTCGATCACGTGGTCGGGGCCGCGCCCGCCGGTGGCGTCGCGCAGGGCGAGCAGCACGTCTTCCTTCTCGTAGTTGATCACCTGGCAGCCCGCCGCCTCGGCCATCCCCAGGCGCTCGGGTACGCGGTCGATCACGATCACGTGGGCCGCGCCCAGCATCAGGGCGCTGCGGGCCGCAAACTGCCCGACCGGCCCCGCCCCGAACACCGCCACCACGTCGCGGCCGGGCACGATGCCGCACTGCTCGGCGGCCTGGTAGCCGGTGGGGAAGATGTCGGTGAGAAACAGCACCTGCTCGTCACGCAGGTCGGACTCGATCTTGAAGCACCCTACGTCCGCGAAGGGCACGCGCACGAACTGCGCCTGTCCGCCCGCGTATCCGCCGAACATGTGGGTATAGCCGAAGAGGCCGCCGGGACTCATCGCACCGTACAGCGCCTCCACCGTCCGCGCGTTGGGGGCGGGGTTGGAGTTGTCGCAGGCGCTAAATAAGCCCCGGCGGCAGGGGTCGCACACCCCGCAGGCCAGGTTGAAGGGCACGACCACCCGGTCGCCCACCTTCACGTTGCGCACGTCGCGGCCCACCTCCACAATCTCGCCCATGAACTCGTGCCCCACGATGTCCCCCCGCTCCATGCCGGGGATGAAGCCGTCGAGCAGGTGCAGGTCCGAGCCGCAGATGGCGGTGGAGGTGACGCGCACGATGGCGTCGGTCTGAAGAATGAGGGTGGGGTCGGGCACGCGCTCGACGCCCACCTTGTTGGTGCCCTGCCAGACGACGGCCTTCACTGCTGTCCCCCCTTCGCGGCGCGGCCGCTGCTCTGGCCCTCGGTGGTGGGGTAGTACCCCAGTTCCTGTTCCCGTTTGAAGCGCAACAGGTCGTCGCGGAGCTGCTGCGAAGGCTCCTGCCCGGTGAGGCGGGCAATCACCGCGCCGGTGGTGCCGCCGGGTGCCCGGTAGGCCAGGTTCACCCGGATCTCGGTGCCCCGGTCGCCGGGAGCGGGCCGGAACAGCACCTCGCCGCTGTTCTCGACCGCCGCGCCGGGCAGCGACTGCCACGCGATGCGGCGTCCCGGCTCGTCGGCGGTGAGTTCGGCCTCCCAGCTCACGTCGCCCACCGGCCCCGGCACCGTCCAGCGAGAGCGCCGCTCGTCCAGAACCTCCACCGACTTGAGGTGGCGCATCAGCAGCGGCAGGTTGGTCAGATTCCGCCAGACCGCGTAGAGGTCCTCGGGCGACTTCCCGACCGTGATGGCGTCACTCACCAGCGTGTCGCCCTCCTCGTTCTGGCGAATCTTGAGGGCGGTCGCCAGCGGGTTGGTCCCGGTGGCGGCCATGCCCGCCAGCCCCACGCCCACTGCCCCCAGCAGCAGCCGTTCCAACGCACCGCCGCGCAGGCTCAGCGTCAGGGCGGCCAGCCCCAGCACCCCCATCACCCCGCGCTCGGTGGGCGAGAGCAGGGATTCGGTGCTGTGCTGCCGGTAAGGCCGGGGCGACGGGCTGTTCGGTGACAGGTCGGCTGTCATGGGCACCCCCACAGGGAAAAAGTCAACATGGCCCATTCGACCCGTTCCGCGCCCGGCCAAAGTGTGCCCCTGTTACGGTATGGACAAGCCCTCAAGGGAAGGTCAAGGCCGGGGTAGGTCAGGAATGGGGCGGGACGTGCAGGTGCTCCACCGCGCCCACCAGTCCGAGCACCTGGAGCCGCCGCGCGATGAGGGAACGGTGGCAGGCGGCGGGGTCGGCCTCGTAGCACAGCAGGCAGACCCGCTCACGCGCGGCGAGTGCCCCCAGTTCCGCCAGCGCCTCGCCCTGGGTGGCGAGGTGGGCGTGATAGCCGCGTTCCAGCAGGGCAAAGTCGTGGCTGAGGCGGTACTCCTTGCGGAGGCTGGGCGGCGTGCCCAGCGCGCGCAGGTGGCGGTAGCCGATGCCGCGTTCCGCCAGTGCCTGCCCCAGCGCGGTCTTGCTGTAGCCCCGGCGGCGGCTCTGGGCACGCTCGCGGGTGTCCACCAGCAGCGTGATGCCGTGCTCCTCCAGGGTGGCGAGAAAGGCGTCCAGGTCGGCCTCTTCATAGCCGAGAGTGAGGAGGGTGGACAGGGTCATGCGCGGTTCATGGCCTACTCGCCCAGCGCCTTGAGGTCCTTGGCCCCGCGCAGCTTGCGGCTTTCCAGGTCGGCGTGCTGGGTCAGGTAGCGCAGCCAGGCCTTGGGGGTCAGCGGTCCCAGGCCGTTGTGTTCCACCTTCAGGTCGTCCTGGGGGGGTGCGGCGTGGAGCTGGCGGGCCAGGTCCACCGTCTGTGCGCGCGTCTGCGACAGCAGGTTCTGAAGCTCGCGCAGGGTGGTGCCCGCGCCGGGCTTGTAGGGGTGATGCTCGTCGCGCTCGAAGGCGCGCTGGCCCAGCGCTGCCCGCAGCCGGTTCTGCCCCCAGCGCTCGATGCCGATGATATGGGTCAGGACCGCGCGGTTGGCGTCGGTGTCGGCGGCCCGCGTGGCCCGCTGCGCCAGGAAGACGCCGCCGCGCTCCAGCCCCTGCCCCAGGTCGGTGTAGCTCATGCGCCCGGCGGGCCGCTCCAGCCCCTGCGCCACAAAGAACTCCTTCACGTCGCCTTTGTGGTTGCGGGCCACGTAGGCGGCCCCGGCGGCAACCCCCACCGTCGCCACCGTCACGACGGCGGGCACGAACACCTTGCTGCGCTTGGTCATGAACTCAGTCTAAGGTTTTCCCGGCGTCACCACGCCACCCGGCGTGCTAATCAACCGGACCACCGAGTCGGCGGGGCAGGGGAGGCCGTCCAGCAGCATCAGCGGATGTGCCAGCGTGTACTCGGGCAGGTCCAGCTTCAACCCCCGCGCGCCCCACCCGAAGCCCTTGCCCAGCCGCCCGCCCTGACGGTCCGCCGCCACGCAGGCGAGGACGGCGGCCTGCGCGCCCTCGGGCTGGAGGCGCGGTTCGCCTACCGCCGCCATCCGGCTGAGCTGCGCGCCCGCCAGTTCGGTGAGCCGCCAGTACCAGCCTTCTTTTTTCTGGTGCGGCACGTACAGCGTCAGGCCTGCCTCCAGCGCGAGCTTGCGCAGCGGCAGCAACACCCGCTCCGGCCCTGCCACCAGCACGCGCACGCCTGCCAGCTCGGGGTGCGCCAGCAGGTGCCGCGCCGCGTCCCTGGCCCGCGCGAAGTTGGGGTGGTGGCCGTGGGGGGGCAGCGGGTAGCTCACCGCCCGTGTGGCGGCCAGCCGGTTCCACATCGCCTCGCGGCAGGCCCCGGCAGTGAGCGGCCCCGTCAAGTTCGGCTCAGCCCTCGCCCGTCTCTTCCAGGGTGGGCTTGCGGGTCTGGCTGGGGGTGGGGTCGGGGAAGGCGGGATTGGCCTTGCGGCCCGGCTCGTGCGGCCACGTGCGGGCGTCCACGCTGTACTCTTGCGGGTCGCGCAGCTTGTAGCGGGTGACGCGGGCGGGCACGCCCATCGCGATGCCGTGCGGCGGAATGTCGCCGCGCAGCAGGGCGTGGGTGGCGAGCATCGCGTCGTCGCTGACCACGCTGCCCGCCAGGATGGTCGAGTGGTAGGTGAGGCGCGCGCCCCGGCCAATCACCGTGCGGCGCAGGGTCACGTCGGGGCCGTCCAGCACCGAGTGCGTATGGCTGTAGATGTTCACGTAGTCGCTGACGGAAGCCCCGTCCTGCAACTCGATGCCCCCGATGTCGTCGAGCAGCACGTGGCGGTGGACCACCACGTCGTCCCCGACTTCCATGTTGTAGCCCACCGAGAACTCCACGTTCTGCCAGCATTTGAAGTTGCGGCCCACCCGCTTGAAGATGCGCTCGGCCAGCAGACGGCGCACGGGAATCCCCAGCACCGGATTCTGGCCGGTGGGCGTCAGGTCGAGGTTCTTCCACAGCCACAGCAGCGGCTTGACCTGCGCGAACCTCGAAGCGTCGGTCGCCATGTAGTACTCGGCCTCGAAGGTCACGTTGCGCGCGTCGAGGTTCAGGGCGGCCAGCGGCGCGTCGGCCAGGAGCTGCCCGTACTCGCGCCCGTACATGGCCTGGGCCAGCACCTCGCGGGCCAGCACGTTCCGGTCCGTCCGCGGGTCCGCCAGCCTGGCCTCCAGGTCACGCAGAAACTCGCTGTACGCCGCCTGCGCGTTCGCGTCGATGCTCACCGGCTTCAGCCAAGTCACGTGCGCACTGTAGCGCGCCGCCCGCCTTCCGCACTAGAGTTTAAAGCGGTTTCTAAAAACGTCTAGGCAGGGCCGGGCCAGAGGGGGTGGGCCAGAGGAGACAGGTCAGAGCCGCTCGAAGTCCCAGCCTGCCGGGTGGCCGTCCCGGTAGGGCATGACACCGTGAAACATGCGGGGGTCGTCGTCAAAGACCAGCGGCAGAAAGAGCCGGTCTCCCTCCCAGAGCGGCAACTCGCCGCCCAGGAGCCGGGCCAGGGGTTGCCAGGACAGGGTGCCCTCCGCATTGGCGGCCGGCGGGGTGCCCTCGAAGGCTTCAATCAGGAAAATGAAGCCCAGCCAGTCCTCACCATTCTGGCCGAAGCCGGGCCAGCTCAGCGTGCCCCGCAGGCTCATGCGGGTGGCGGTGATGCCCGCCTCCTCCAGCAGTTCCCGCCGCAGGCCCGCCGTGACGCTCTCGTCGCGCTCCAGCTTGCCGCCCAGCCCGACGTACTTGCCCAGGTGGTGGTCGCCCGGACGGGTATCGCGGTGAAGCAGCAGCACCTCCCGGCGGTCAGGCGAGAGGACGTAGCCGAGCGTGCCGAGGATGGGCTGGTAGGGCATCGCTGGAGAGACTAACGCTGTCCGTCCTGCGTTAGACCGTGCCCAGCGTTTCCGGCAGCGCCTCCAGCACCCGCACCTCGTAGCCCAGGGCGCGGGCGGCCGTCTCGGTGGCGGGCAGCACGTCCGACCCCGGCAGCGCCAGCAGGTGCAGTTCGCGCACGGCGCGGCCTCGCAGTTCGGCGTCCAGCGCGCTGCCCGCGAAGGCGTCGGGTCCGGCCGCCCGCACCGGGAGGTCGTTCGCCTCCGAGCGGAAGTCGGGGTGCAGCACCCACCCGCGCGAGAAGGTCTCGAACGGCGTCTCCGGCGCGCCGTCCCACTGCACATGCACGACCAGATGCCCCGCCGCCCGCGCCGCCCTCACCTGCGCCTGCCAGGCCTGCGACACAGCCTGTTCCGCCGGATGGTCCTCCAGGTGATGCCGCTGGGCGGTCAGCAGCACGAGGGCGGTGGGCGTGAGGGTCATGGGGGGGATGATAGTGCGTGGGGCGCGGTGCGCGGTACGCGGGGAAAGACTGGACCCCACCGCGTACCGCGCACCGCGTCCCTCCCCCCTCACTCCACCTTCATGCTCATGATGCTGGCCCCGGCGTCCACGTACACCGTCTGCCCGGTCACGCCGCTGCCCAGGTCGCTGAGCAGGAAGAGGGCCAGCCCGCCGACCTCCTCGGGGGTGGCGTTACGGCCCAGGGGCGCACTCTGGGCGGCCTTCTCGTACATGGTGCCGAAGCCGGGGATGGAGCGGGCGGCGATGGTCCGCATCGGCCCGGCGCTGATGGTGTTCACGCGCACGCCCGCCGCGCCCAGCTCGGAGGCGAGGTAGCGGGTGGCCGCCTCCAGGGCCGCCTTCGCCACGCCCATCACGTTGTACTTGGGGACCACCTGCTGCGAGGCGTGGTAGGTGAGGCTGACGATGCTGCCGCCCTCGCGCAGCAGCGGTTCGGCATGCCGCGCGGCGCTCACCAGCGTGTACGCGCTGACGTTCAGGGCCGTGTTCCAGTCGTCGGGCGTGGTGTCGAGGAAGCGGCCCTCCATCGCCGTGCGCGGCGCGAAGCCGATGGAGTGGACGAGGTAATCCAGGTGCCCGAACTCGTCCCGGACGCGGGCAAAGAGGGCGGTCAGGTCGTCCTCGCTCGTCGCGTCGGCCTGCTGGATCCAGGTGCCGTCCCGCCCGGCAGTCAGTTTCTCCAGCTCGGGCTTGAGGCGCTCGCCCTGGTACGAGAAGCCCACGCGGCACCCCGCCGCGAGAAGCTGCTCCGCGATGGCCCAGCCCAGGCTGCGGGCGTTGGCGACACCCATCACCAGGGCGGTCTTGCTGGACAGGTCAACGGTTACGCTCATGGGGGCGACTGTAGCAGCGGCAGGGCCAGGACTGCTGAAGCGGGTGCAAAAGAGGCAGAAGGTGGGTGGCGCGGGCTTTCCCGGCCTTTTGCCATCCGCCTTCTGCCTTCTGCCATCCGCCTCTCTGCCCCCACCGGGGGATTGACGCGTCAGAATCCGGTGAGAGATGACGCGAGATACTGACCGCCTGATGCTCCTGCGTTCCCCGGTCCTGCCCGTCCCGCACGCGTTCACCACGCGCGGCGGGGGCGTGTCGCAGGGACCCTACGCGGGCCTGAATCTCGACGACCGCGAGGACGACCCGCAGGCCGTGGCCGAGAACCGCCGCCGGGTGGCGGAGGCGCTGGGCTTCGGTGTGGGGCGGCTTGCCCGCCTGAATCAGGTCCACGGCAACGACGTGCGGGAGGCCTCGCCCGGCGTGCAGGAAGGGGACGCCCTGGTGAGCACCGAGCCGGGGCTGCTGCTCGCCATCGGCACCGCCGACTGCTACCCGCTGTTGCTGGCCGACCCGCAGGCCGGGGTGGTCGGGGCGGCCCACGCAGGCTGGCGCGGCACGCTGGGGCGCATCGCGGCGCGGACGGTGGAGGCGATGGTGGAACGTGGCGCGACGCCGGCCCACATCCGCGCGGCGGTCGGCCCCGGCATCAGCGGCGAGCAGTACCCAGTCGGGGCGGACGTGGCCCGCGGCTTCCGGGAAGCGGGGCTGGGAGCGTTCATGCTGGAGAGCGGCAGGCAATCCCATCTCGACCTGGCGGGCGCGAACCGGGCCGTGCTGCTGGCGGTGGGCCTGCGCCCCGAACACGTCTGGGTCAGCGGGCGCTGCTCCACCGAGGCCGACTTCTACTCGTACCGGCGCGACGCGGGCCGCACTGGGCGGATGTGGGCGGTCATTGGGCTGCCGCCTGTCCCGGCCGGGCGGGGGGGGGAGGCATGAGCCTGCTGCGCCCGCGCGACGTGCTGGACCACATCCACGACATCACCCCCGAGTTCCTGGCGGGGCGCGGCCTGCGGGGGCTGCTGCTGGACCTCGACAACACCCTGATTCCCTACGGCAGCTACGAGGAGCGGGCGGACGTGATGGGCTGGGCGGCGGAGCTGCGCCGGGCCGGTATCCGGCTGTACCTGCTGAGCAACGCCACCAGCCGGCGCGCCCGTTTCTGGGTGGAGAAGCTCGGCTTCGAGGGCGTGGGGATGGCCGGCAAACCCAACCCGCGCGCCTTTCGCCGGGCGCTGGAGACGCTGGGCCTGCCCGCGTGGCAGGTGGGCATGGTGGGCGATCAACTGTTCACCGACGTGCTGGGCGGCAATCTGGCGGGGATGCACACCATCCTGGTGCGGCCCCTGACGGTCAATGCGCTGCCGCACACCCGCGTGACGCGGCGGCTGGAGCGCACGGTGCTGAGAAGGTATGGACACGACTGGAAGCCCTGAGCGCGGCGCGCGCGGGAGCGACGAGGCAATGACGCAGGTGCGGAGAATGGAGGCAAACGGTGGCACTCTCGATTGGTGACAGGCGGCTGGGCGCAATTTTGCTCGAACAGGGGTACGTCAACGACACGGACCTGCAAAAGGCGCTGGTGCGCCACGCGGAGGTCGGCGGGCGACTGGCCGACATCCTGATCGACTCCGGGCAGGTGGGCGAGAAGCGCATCGCGCGCGCCATCGAGGAGGCACTGGGGATTCCGCTGGTGAACCTGCTGGTGGTGACGCCCGAGGCGGGGGCGCTCTCGGCCATCCGTGCGGAGACGGCGCAGCAGGTGCAGGCCTTTCCCTTCGCGCTGGAGGGCCAGACCCTGCGGGTGGCGCTGGTGGACCCCCTGTCCAGCGTGGCGCTGGAGGCGCTGGAGGACGACAGCGGCCTGAACATCGAGCCGTATCAGGCCCTGCGCGATCAGGTGCAGTGGTCCATCGCCACCTACTACCCTGAACTCGGCCTGACGCCCGTGCTGCCCAGCGACACCGGCGGCAGCCGGGGCGGCGGCAAGCTGGGCGAGCGGCTGATGGACCGCGGCATGCTGACCGACGCGCAGCTTCAGGTGGCGCTCGACGCGCAGCAGCAGACCGGCGAGGCGCTGGGCAACACGCTGGTGACCCAGGGCGTCATCACGGAAGACCAGCTCTACGAGGTGCTGGCCGAGCAGGCGGGCGCGGTGTACCTGCGCAATCCCCGCGACTTCCACCCCACCGAGGACGTGCTGGGCAGCCTGCTGCGTGCCGACGCGCTGCGCCTCTCCGCCGTGCCGGTGGACGAGACCGACCAGGGCATCACCGTGATCGCCACCGACCCGCGCCGCCTGGGCGAGATCGAGGCGCTGCTGGGACGGCCCGTGCAACTGGTGCTCGCCAAGCCGCGCGATCTGGAGGGCCTGATCGAGCGCTACTACCCGCAGCGCGGCCGCCTGGGCGAGCAGATGGTCCAGCAGGGCAGCTTGTCGCGCGCGCAGCTGCGCGAAGCCCTCCAGGTGCAGGCGCGCGGCGGCAAGGTCAAGCCGCTGGGCGAGGTGATCGTGGAGCTGGGCTTCGCGGGGGCCGACGAGATCGACGCCGCCCTCCAGAAGCAGAACGCGGGCGGGGGCCGCCTGGAGGACACGCTGGTGCAGTCGGGCAAGATCAGCCCCGAGATGCTGGCGCGCTCGCTGGCCGCGCAGCTCGGCTACGAGTACCTCGACCCGGTGCAGAACCCGCCCGACGCGCAGGTCGCCCTGATGATTCCCGAGGCCACCGCGCGGCGCTACGCGGTGGTGCCGGTGCGGCTCCAGGGCGAGGCGCTGGTCATCGCCATGAAGGACCCGCGCAACGTGTTCGCGCTGGACGACCTCAAGCTGATTACGGGGCGCGAGATCGTGCCGGCGGTGATGGCCGAAAAGGACATCGTCCGCCTGATCGAGCGCTACTTCGGCAACAAGGACATGGCGGCGCTCAACCAGGAACTCGCCAAGCAGTCCAGCAAGCGCGAGGCCACCCGCGAGGCCGAACTCGACTTCTCGGCGGGCCTGGACGACAACGCCGTGGTGCGCGTGGTGGACAACCTGATCCGCGAGGCCGCGTTGCAAGAAGCGTCGGACATCCACATCGAGCCGACCGCCACCTCGCTGCGGGTGCGTTACCGCGTGGACGGCGTGCTGCGCGAGCAGCCCGAGCTGCCCAAGGGCAGTGCCCAGAGTGTCCTGGCCCGCATCAAGATCATGGGCAATCTCGATATCGCCGAGCGGCGCATTCCCCAGGACGGGCGCGTGCGCTTCCGCAAGGGCAGCATCGACATCGACCTGCGTCTCTCGACCCTGCCCACCGTGTACGGCGAGAAGGCCGTGATGCGCCTGCTGCAAAAGGCCGAGAACATCCCCGAAGTCGAGCAGCTCGGCTTTTCCGAGCACAACTTCGGGCGGTATCTGGACGTGGTGGAAAAGCCCAACGGCATCTTCCTGATCACTGGGCCGACGGGGTCGGGCAAGTCCTTTACCTCCTTTTCCACCCTCAAGCGCATCGCCCGCCCGGAAAAGAACACCACGACCATCGAGGACCCCATCGAGTACGAGATTCCGGGCATCGTGCAGTCGCAGGTGAACACGGCGGCGGGGATGACCTTTGCCCGCGCCCTGCGCGCCTTCCTGCGCCAGGACCCCGACATCATCTTCGTGGGGGAGATCCGCGACACCGAGACGGCCAAGATCGCCACCGAGGCGGCGCTGACCGGCCACCTGGTGCTCGCCACCCTGCACACCAACGACGCGCCCGGCGCGATCACCCGCCTCGACGAGATGGGCGTGGAGCCGTTCAACATCTCGGCCTCGGTGGTGGGCGTGCTGGCCCAGCGTCTGGTGCGCCGCGTCTGCACCGAGTGCCGGCAGCCCACCAACGCCGACCCCGACGTGCTGCGCCGCCTGGGCATCGGCGAGGCGGAGGTGCGCGGCGCGCAGCTCGTGCGCGGCTCGGGCTGCCCCCGCTGCGGCGGCACCGGCTACAAGGGCCGCATGGGCATTCATGAACTGATGGTGATCGACGACCCCCTGCGCCGCGCCATCGGGGCCGGGCAGACCGCCGCCGAGCTGCGCGACGTGGCCCTGGGCGAGAGCGGGATGCGCACCCTGCGCCAGGACGGCATCGAAAAGGCCCTGGCGGGGCTGACCACCCTGGAAGAAGTGCTGGCCGTCACCAGCAGTTAAGGGATGAGGGCCGAGTGATGAGTCACCTGCCCTCTGCCCCTCCTCATCCCCCATCCCTCATCCCTGGAGGTTCCCCCATGACCCTGCCCCCCGCCGATATCACCGACATCCTGCGCCTGGCCGCCGAGAAGGGCGCGTCGGACGTGATTCTGACCGCTGGCCTGGCCCCGCAGTTCAAGCTGAGCGGCGTGTACGAGACGCACGGCTTCGCGCCGCTGGCCGCGACCGACACCCGCAAGCTGATGTACTCGATGATGAACGAGCGTCAGCAGCGCATCTTCGAGGAAAAGCGCGAGCTGGACTTTTCCTTTGCGCTGGGCGAAAAGGCCCGCTTCCGCGTGAACGCCTTTATGCAGCGCGGCTTCGTGGGGGGCGTGCTGCGCCTGATTCCCACCCAGATTCGCAGCGCGCAGGAGATGGGCCTGCCCGCCAACATCCTGGACATCGCCAACTCGCCGCGCGGCCTGGTGCTGGTGACGGGACCGACCGGCTCGGGCAAGAGCACCACGCTGGCCGCGATGATCGACCACATCAACACCACCCGCAAGCTGCACATCGTGACGATCGAGGACCCCATCGAGTTCATGCACACGCACAAGCAGAGCATCGTGAACCAGCGCGAGGTCGGCGCGGACACCATGTCCTTTAACGATGCCCTGCGCGCCGCGCTGCGCCAGGCCCCCGACGTGATTCTGGTGGGTGAGATGCGCGACTACGAGACCATCAAGGCTGCCGTGACCGCCGCCGAAACCGGCCACCTGGTGATGGGCACCCTGCACACCAACTCCGCGCCCGAGTCGATCGACCGCATCGTGGACGTGTTCCCCGAAGAGCAGCAGGAACAGATTCGCGTGCAGCTCGCCAACAACCTGGTCGCCGTGATGACCCAGCAGCTGCTGCCGCGCGCCGACGGGCCGGGGCGCGTGCTGGCCTACGAACTCCTGATCGCCACGCCCGCCGTGCGCTCGCTGATCCGCGAGGGCAAGACCTACCAGATCGTCTCCACCATGCAGACCGGCGCGCGCGAGGGCATGGTCACGATGGACGCCTTCCTGGCGAACCTCTACCGCCGCCGCGTCATCAGCTACGACACCGGCGTCGAGCGCGCGGTGGACCCCAAGGAGTTCGCTCGCCTCGCCAACGACGCGAGCGCGGGCACCGGGGGAGCCACCTACACGCCCCCGGCCGCCCCGGCCCACCCGGCCCAGTCCACGGCCGGCGGGGCGGGCCTGGGCCGCGACGGCGGGCGAACCGGCGACATGGGCCGCAGCGGCACCGCGACCACGCCCACCACCGGGACCGGGAATCCCTTCGGGCGGCGCTGAGGCGCATGTCCGGCCCCACGTTCTACCTGTTGCGCCACGGCCAGACCGAGTGGAACGTGCAGGGCCGCCCCCAGGGCCGGCTGGATTCCCCCCTGACGACGCTGGGGTTGGAGCAGGCCAGGGCGCACGCGCTCACCCTGTCGGGCGTACCCCTCGCGCGGGCCTACACCAGCCCGATGGGGCGCGCCCGGCGGACCGCAGAGCGGGTGCTGGAGGGGCGCGAGGTGCCCCTCACGGTGCTGGACGATCTGGCGGAGGTGGACGCGGGCGACCTCGCGGGGCTGCTGAGGGCCGAGCGGGTCGCCCGCTTCCCCGAGCTGGCCGCCGCCCGTGAGCGCGACAAGTACCGCACCGTACTGCCCGGTGGCGAGAGCTACGAGACGGCGGCCCCCCGCGCGGCCCGCGCCCTTCAGACCATCCGCGAGGCGGGGGACGGCCCGGTGCTGCTCGTGACGCACGAGATGATCGGGCGGCTGCTGCGGCTGCACCTGCTGGGCCTGACCCCCGAGCAGGCCCTGGCCCTGAGCCACCCGCAGGACGTGATCTACCGCGTGCGGGACCGCGAACTCACGGCCAGCACCGCGGGTGGCCCCTTCCGGCCCGTCCTCCTTCCCTGATCACCTGACGGCCCCCGCGTCCACCGTCGCCTGGAGTTGCCCGGTCGCGGCGGCGGTGACGACCAGCGCGTCCGGCGTGACGTTCAGCCCCGTGAGCCGCAGGGGACCGACCGTTCCGGCGAGGCGCACCCCCGGCGCGGGCGTGAAGGGCAGCCGGGCCTGCACCTGTCCCCTGGCCCGTTCCAGTTGGGGCGTGAGGTCGAAGCGGGTGGCGCGGGTCAGCTCCGCCTGCGCCCGCTCGTCGGCCAGCCAGCCGATGACACGCCCGGTCAGTCCCTCGCGGCGGGTGGTGACGGTCACGCCGCTCAGCGTCACCACGCGGCCCGTGGGGTCCAGGGTGGGTGTTCCCGCCACATCCGCCGTCGCCTGCACGCGCAGGCCCAGCGGGCCGGACACCGTGACGGTCACGGCGGCGTTCAGCCGGGTGCCCCGCGGCGTCACCGTCACGCGGTCCACATGCAGGGTGGGCGAGAGGGGCAGCGGCAACGTGAAGGTTCGCTCGCCCGCCGCGCGGGTGGCCGCCTGCGACAGTTCGGGGTAGGGGAGCCGCACCGGCACCCGCAGGTCCACCCCGGCGGGCGGCGGCGCGGCGACCTTCAGGGGCGGGAGCGGCGTGGCCGGGACCGCGGGTGCCCGCCCCAGCCCGGCCTTCAGGTCGAAGGTTGCCCCCACCGTCAGTTTCAGCGCGTCCGGCGTGAAGCGTGGGGGGCTGACGGTCAGGCTGCGCGGCGTCACGCGGGCATAGGCGGGGTCGGGGGTGGGGAGGGTCCAGGGCTGCTGCGCGCGTGCCCACAGCGTGCCCGCGCGGGTGCGGAGGTTCGCGCCCTCGCGCACGGCCTTGGCCACCTCCGCCGCCACCCGGTCGAGCTGCGCGCGCACCTGCCCGTCGACCAGCGACTGCACGCTGACCTTCACCCCCTGCGTGAGTTCCACGCTCAGCGGGTCGGTCCAGGTGTAGTCGCCCGTCACCTTCGCCCCCGCCTCCCACTCCGGCGTGACGAAGGGCGCGACCCGCAGGCTGACGGTCGCCGCGCCGCCGAAATCCCGCGCCAGAAAGGACCCCAGGCCCGCGGGTTCGGCCCGGAAGGCCGCGCGGATGGGCACACTCACCAGCAGCGCGTCCCCCTCCGGCGTCGGCCTCACGGTCACGTGTCCGGCGCGCGTCACCGTGCCGGTCAATTTGACACTCAGCAGCCCGCCCAGGAACTCGCGCGTTTCGTCCAGCCGCGCGAACTCGCCCGGCACGCGGGCATTGGCGGCCTGCTGCACCCCGGCGAGCGGCACAGTGAGCGGCAGCGTGAGGGACGAGAGGGCCGTGGCGGGGGAGGCGGTCATCAGGACAGTGGACAGGGCGGGGATGAGAAGGCGTCGCATGGCGTGGGAAGCAGAGTAAACGGAAGGGATGAGGGTTGAGGGATGAGTGATGAGGGGGTGCGTTTCCCACTCACCACTGACCACTTCCCACTACCCTCTTTCCATGTCGGCACAGTCCATGTGGGCACAACACGACCTGCGTCTCCGCCCCCTTCCGCGCGGCTTTCACCTGATCACGCGGGAGGTGGTGGCGGCGGTCCCCGAACTCGCGCGGGTGCGGGTGGGCCTGCTGCATATCTTTATCCAGCACACGTCCGCCAGCCTGGCCCTGAACGAGAACGCCAGCCCCGACGTGCGGCGCGACTTCGAGCGCTTCTTCAACCACCTGATTCCCGACGGCTGGCCCGCTTTCGAGCACACGCTGGAGGGGCCGGACGACATGGCCGCCCACATCAAGGCCAGTCTGCTCGGCCCCACCCTGACGCTGCCCGTGCGGGAGGGGCGGCTGGCGCTGGGCACCTGGCAGGGCATTTACCTCTGCGAACACCGCGAGGGCGGGGGCGCGCGGCGGCTGGTGCTGACGCTTCAGGGGGAGTAGGCGGGCCAGGCTCTGCAACGCGGAAGGGAATCTCTTCCTGGCGCAGCGCGTACCCTGGGGTATGCTGACTCTCCAGGGCAAGTACCGCGTGAGCGACACCAAACGATTGACCATTCTCGCGGAGTCCGGCGCGCAGCGAAGTGAGGCCCTGACGGCAGACATCGTGGCGCTGCGGGCGGCCTGCCACCTGAACAGTGGCCGCTGTGAAGTCCACGTCAGCACCCAGCACGGCCTGATGTACGGCACGCTCGTCGAGAAAAAGCCCCGGAGGTTCAACCTCTGGCAGTTCGAGGGCCACCTCTCCTTCCCCCAGCGGGCGTGAGGCAGAGGACGCGGGGCGGGAGAGGGTTTCCCGCCCCGCGCCGCTTCTGTCACCGTCCCGGCCGCAGCGTCAGCGTCTGCACCCGGCCCCAGTCCCCCGCGTCCGTGCTCATCGGCAGGTACTCGCCCGCCGCCCAGCGCTTCTGCTGGTCACTGACGTGGTTGCCCAGCGGATTGCCGCTCTGGCCCAGGCTGCCCACGTAGACGCTGCGGTTGGGGTCCGCGAGGTCCACGATCTGGCGGTAGCTGGGGCCGTGCGTCTGCTGCATGGTGCCGGGTTCGGGGCGGGCGACGTTGACGGTGTTGGTGCCGCCGTTCGTGGGCGCAGAGTGGTTGAAGAGCCACGCCAGCGCCTTCACGCCCCCGAAGGCGCGGTGGTTGCTGGCGACGGTGTGGACCTTGCCGTACGTCCAGCCCGCGGGGTCGGGGCCGAGGCGGGCGGCGAGGCCGTCCACGGCGCGCCTGAGGCTGGCCCGCAGTTCGGCGGCGCAGTCCGCGCGTCCGGCGGATTCGTCGCGGCACAGTTCGCCACCCTGCCGCAGCTGGTTGAGCACAGCGAGGCTGTTCACGCGCGTCCCGTCACCCAGTTCGTCCTGCGCCATCGTCTGCAACTCCGCCAGCCACGCCTCGAAGAGGGTCGGCTCCACGCTCCCCGCCCGCTCGTTGCCATCCCAGCCGCGCAGACGGTCCAGCGCCTGGCGGCTGAGGTCCCCGTCGGGCTGCGTGGCGAGCAGGAAGGGCTTCAGGTCGCGCCACACCAGGCTCACGGTGTCCAGTTGCACCCCCTTCACGTCGTCCAGCGTCAGCCCACCCGGCTTCTGCGTCAGCAGGTCGGTGATGCGCTGCGCGCGGTACGGCTCGGCCCAGTTGCGGATGTTGGCGAGGGGGTAGGGGTAGGCGTCGGGCACGACCTTGTTGTTCGCGGTGACGACCAGCCCGTCGGCGGGGTTGTAGGTGTGGGGGAGCTGCGCGAAGGGGATGTACCCGGTCCACTCGCGGCGGCCGTCGCCCGGCACCGGCAGCGAGCCGTCCCAGCCCTGGCGCAGCGGCACCCGGCCCGGCGCGTAGTAGCCGGTGTTGCCGTCCACGTCGGCATACACGAAGTTCTGGCTGGGGGCCACGTACTTCTCCAGCGCCGCCGTGAAGTCGGTCCAGTTCCGCGCGTAGTTCAGGCCCAGGAAGGCGTCCAGCGTGGTGTCGCCTTCCCTCAGCGCGGTCCACTTCAGTGCCACGCGCGGCCCCACCTCGCCCGCGCCCACGTCGCTGATGATGGGACCGTGGGCGCTCTCGCGGACGGTGAGGCGCACGTCCGGCTGGCCCTTGACCTTAATCACTTCCGTGCGCTGGGTCAGCCGCGCCCCCTCCGGCTCGATGTAGAGGTCCTGCACGTCGGGATTCACGTTGGTCACGCCCCAGGCGACGCGGTCGTTGCGCCCGATCACGATGCCGGGGAGGCCGGGAATACTGGCCCCGATGGCCCGCAGCCGCGGCCCCTGCACGTCGGCCAGATACCACAGCATCGGGCTGGTGAGCGCCAGGTGGGGGTCGTCGGCCAGGATGGGTTTGCCGCTGGCGGTGCGGCTTCCGCCGATCACCCAGTCGTTGCTGCCCTTGCCGGGGACGCGCTCCATGCCCAGGCTGCGGGCGGCGTCCAGATGCGCCTGGAGCGCCCGCAGGGTGGCGTCGGGCAGGGCCGCCGTCTCGCTCCCGGTTCGCGGGGCCTGGCCGGTCAGCCCGAGTTCCTCGCGGTCCAGGATGGTCGGGGCGTTTTGCGGGTAGGGCGGCAGGACCTCGTTCAGCCCCGGTTCGCCCAGGCGCTTCACCACCCGCGTGCCCAGGATCTCGTCGTCCGCGTTGCCGCCCAGGTCGTAGGCCATCAGCTTGCTCCAGGAGATGGAATCCACGTCGGTCCAGGGTTCGGGCGTGTAGCCCAGGATGCGGAACTCGGGGGCGAGTTTGCCCTGGCGGAACCCCGCGTTCACGCCCGCCGTGTAGGCCCGCACCATCCGCCGCGTTTCGGGCGACAGGGCCGGGAGGGCGCTCTGGGCCGCGCGCTGGAAGCCCCAGGTCCGCAGAAACCGGTCCTGCGGGAGGGCCGCCTTGCCCAGCACCTCCGCCAGCCGCCCCTGCGACACCCGGCGCTGGAAGTCCATCTGCCACGCCCGGTCCTGCGCGTGGACGAAGCCCAGAGCGTACATGGCGTCCTCGTCCGACGCCTGCGCGCGGATGTGCGGCACCCCCCACTCGTCCCGCGTGACCGTCACCGGCCCCGTGAGGCCCGGCAGCGTCACCGTGCCGCTCACGCGCGGTGCGGAAGTCACCTTCAGCCACACGACCACCGCCAGCGCGAGCACCAGCACCAGCAGAACCAACCACAGCAAGGCACGTCCCACCCGACCCAGTAATGTCATTCCGTCTCCTTTTTAGACGGGGTACAGGATACGGTGTGGAGCCTTCGGCGGTCAGCCGTCAGCGGGAGAAGCTAACCGCCTCGCCGCTGTGCCAGGGCGGCCCCCGCCAGGATGAAGGCACCGCCCAGCAGCACGGCGGGCCGCAGCGGCTCGGCCAGCACCAGAAAGGCCAGCAGCACGGTAAAGAGCGGCTCCAGCGTGCCCAGTAGGCTGGCGCGGGCCGCCCCCAGACGCGCGACCGCGCCGTACAGGGCCGGGACGGCCACCAGCGTGGCGACCCCCGCCATGCCCACCGTCACGCTCCACTGGGCCGGGGTGGCCGGAACATGGAGGGTGCCCCGGTTCAGGGCCAGCGCCGTGAAGTACAGGCCCGCGACCAGCGCCAGGTGCCCGGTGGAGGCCAGCGCCGGAACGCCCGCCAGCCAGCGTTCTGAGGCGAGGAGATACGCGGCGTAAAAGGCCCCCGCCCCCGCGCCCAGCGCCAGGCCCAGGGGGTCACGGTCCCCCGCGCCGGGCAGGCCCACGACCAGCCCCATCCCCAGCGCGGCGAGGGCCACGGCCCCCAGCCGCGCCGCGTCGGGTCTGCGCCCCAGGAGCCACCCGAACAGGACCACGAAGGCAGGGGCGAGGTACAGCAGCAGCCCCGTCGCGCCCGCCGTGACGCGCGCCAGTGCCCCGAAATAACAGGTGGTCGCCAGGGCATACAGCACCCCCGCGCCCAGCAGCGGCACGCGCTGCCGCCACGTCAACCCCCGGCCCGCCAGCGGCAGCAGCACGGCCGCGACCAGCCCGAAGCGCCACGCCAGCACGCTGAAGCTGTCCAGCCCCACCTGCCCCGCCAGCTTGCCCCAGATGCCCAGCGTGCTGAAGCTCAGGGCCGCCACCAGTGCCAGCCCCACCCCAGCGCGGACGGAGGGCGGCGGGGCGGGGCGGGCAGGCGCGGCGGTCACGCGGCCCAGCGTAGCGCGTCCTCCCTCCCGGCCCCCAGCCTGGTCTGCCGGGGCGGACACTTTGGCACGCGCGCCACCCCCCGGCCTATCACCCTTGCGCTAGCTTCGGGCGCGTGACCCTGCCCGCCGCCTCTCCCTCCCCGGCAGCGCGGCCCCCGGTGCCCTGGCAGGTGGTGGTGCCGCTGCCGGTCCCGGCGCTGGATTACGCCGCGCCGCATGGGTACGGGGGCGCGGTGCCGGTGGGTTGCCGGGTGCTGGTACCCTGGCGCGGCGAGCTGGCCGCCGGGCTGGTGGTCGGGGCGGGGGAGGGCCGGGGCACCCACCGCCTGCGCGAGGCCGTCCACCTCCTCGAGGGCGGGGAGGGACCGTGGGTGCCGCCCGCCACCGTGGAGGCCGTCACCACCTGGGCGCGGGACGCCCGCCTCCCCGCCGGGCTGGTGTGGGGCGACCTGCTGGGGGTCGGCTGGAGCGTGAAGCTCGACCACCGCGTGCGGGCGGTAGCGGGGGCCGACCTCAGCGCCTTTGCCCGCCACGTCCCCACGGCCGCCTGGACCGCTGCGGCGGGCTTTGCCCCGGCCCTGCTCGACGCCATCCGCGAGCAGGGGCTGCTGGAGGAGGCCTTCCGGCCCATGGCGCGCACGCAGGGGGTGGTGCGGGCGCGTCCGCTGGCCGCCGTCCCCGCCGCGGCCCGGACCGTGACCGTGCTGCGGGCCGTGCCGGAAGCCCCGGCGACTCTCACGCCCAAAGGCCAGGTGGCCTGGGCCTGGCTGGCGGAACACGGCCCGCAGGACAGCCTCAGCGCCTGGGCACGCGGCGCGGGCGTGAGCGCCAGCGTGGTCACGAATGTGTTGAACGCGGGCGGCGCGCAGTACGTGCCGGAGGAAGCGCCCCCACCGCCCGCCTGGGGCTGGCTGGCGCAACATGGCCCGGTGGAGACACTCAGCGCCTGGGCCAATGGGGCGTCGGCGGACGGCGTGCCCCTCTCACCCACGCTGGCGGCCACCCTCGCGGCGCGGGGCTGGGCGGACCCCGTGCAGGAACCCGCGCCGCCACCGCCCCTCCCCGAACCCGCGGCCCCCTGGACCACCCCCGACCCCGACCGCCTGCCGGAAGTCCCCGCGTGGCGGCTGCACGGCGGGCGGCCCGCCACGCGCTTTCGCACGCTGGGGCCGCGGGTGGCCCGCCTGCTGGCGCAGGGGCGCGGCGTGCTCGTTCTCGCGCCCGACCACGCCACCCTGCGCCGTGCCTGGGAGGGGCTGTCGGGCCTGGCGGCCCCTGCCGGCACCCGCGCGGTGCAGGTCAGCGGGGCGCTGGGCGACGTGCAGCGGGACCATGCCTGGAACCTCATCCGCACGGGCGAGGCGCGGCTGGTCATCGGCAGTTATCTGGCCCTGACCGCCCCGCTGGAGGACCCCGGCCTGGTGATCGTGCTGGAGGAGGGCAGCGACGCCTACAAGCTGCCCGCCGGATCGCACGCCTTTATCCCCGACGTGGCCGCCCGCGTGGCCGCCGCACAGGGGGCCGCCCTCGCCCTGGTGGGCAGCGCCCCCGCCGCCGAGAGCGTGCCGCTGCCCGGCGCGGTGCTGCCGCCGCCGCGTGCCCGCGTGCATGTGGTGGACTACGCCAACCCCCCGGAGCAGCCCGAGCTGGGGCCGCTTTCCAGCGTTCACCTCACCCCCGGCGACCTGGGCTACCCCCTCAGCCACGACCTCGCGCGGCTGCTGCGGCAGGTGCAGGAGCGCGGGCGGCAGGCGGCGTTGCTCGCGCCCCGGCGGGGGTACTCGGCCCTGCTGCGCTGCCCCGTGTGCGAACACACCCCGCAGTGCCGCAACTGCGACGTGCCGCTGCGCTTTCATCAGGAAACCCGCCAGCTCACCTGCCACCAGTGCGGCTACCATGAGGGAATCCCCGACCGCTGCGACGAGTGCGGCGAGCGGATGTGGAAGGCGCGCGGCCCCGGCACCGAGTGGATCGCGGCGGAGGTGGCGAAACTCGCCCCCGGCCTCCCGGTCTACCGCTGCGACCGTGACCGCCAGGACGACCTCTCGCCCCTGCACTCGGGGGAAAGCGGCGTGGTGGTGGGCACCCAGCTGCTGCTCGCGCAGGACGCGCCGCCCAACCTGGCCCTGATCGGCGTGACGCTGGCCGACACTTGGCTCAACGTCTCGGACTTCCGGGCGTCGGAGCGGTATCACCGCCTGCTGCGCCAGCTTACCGAGTGGCACCCCGACCGCGCGCCGCTGCTGGTCGTGCAGACCTTCCAGGCCGACCACCCCGCCCTCAAGGTGCTGGTCGAGGGCCGCGACACGCTGGCCTATCCCGCCGCCGAGGAACGCGCCCGCGCGGCGCTGGGCTACCCCCCCCACGCCCGCCTCGCCCAGGTGGAGGTGGCCGCCCGCGACCCCCAGAAGGCGCGGCTGGCCGCCCAGGAAGTCTTCGACGCGCTGCACGGGGCCGGGGCCACCGCCGGGGAAGTCCTCGGCCCCGCGCCCAGCCCGGTGGCCCGGTTGCGCGGCGTCTACCCCTATCACCTGCTGCTGCGCGCCCGCGACGACGCGCGCCTGGCGCAACTCCTGGCGACCCTGGACCGGAACTGGAAGGCGCGGGTGCGGGTGGACGTGAATCCGCGGGGGGGTCTGTAGGGGGAGGGGTGAGGGCCGTTCCCGGCTCCCAGAGCATTTGTCCGAATTACGCCGTTGGAGGAAAAGCGCCTCCAACGCCTCCATTCTCTGCTTCGCAGCTTTGCAAGTCCCAAACGCTCTCCTTATTTCACTCGCTTCGCTCGGTCAAAAAGAAGGTCTCTTTTTGACAAATGCTCTAATCCCTTCCTTGATCTTCGCCCGGCCCCCGCAACTGGCTGGGCTAGACTGCGCCCCATATGATCCGTCTCGCCGTTCTCGCGGACCTGCACGCCAATCTGGAGGCGACGCTGGCCGTACACGCGGACGTGCAGCGGAGAGGCATCACCGAGCTGTGGGTGCTGGGCGATCTGGTGGGCAAGGGGCCGCGTCCGCGCGAGGTGGTCGAGTGGACCCAGGCCCACGCCACCCGCGTGATCCAGGGCAACTGGGACGCCCGCGTGGCCGGGGCCACCAACCGCCCCCAGGACCTCTGGCCGCGCTCCAAGCTCTCGCCCGAGCAGCTCGCCTACCTCGCCGGGCTGCCCTACGGCATCGAGGAGCAGTTCGGCGGCGCGTGGTGGCGTTTTGTCCACGCCAGCTCCAAGGGCCTCTTTCACCGCCTGTACCCGCACTCCAGCCTGGCCGAGCAGATCGAGGCCTATGCCCCCAACCCCCAGTTCGGCCTGAAGGCGCACGCCGACGCCCTGGTCTACGCCGACGTCCACGAAACCCTGATGCTGGACGTGGAGGGCCGCCCCCTGATCAACACCGGCTCGGTCGGTAATCCCCTCGACAGCACCCTGCCCAGTTATCTGATTCTGGAGTTCGACCCCCAGAGTCCCGCCCACAGCGCCAGCTTCGTGCGCCTCACCTACAACCGCGACGCGGAGATTGCCGCCGCCGAGGCCAGCGGCATGCCCTTTACCCGCGAGTACATCGCGGAGCTGCTGACCGGGGCCTACCAGAAACGGCGGGCGCGGACGGGGGAGTAGGGGAGGAGCTATGGGCCGTGAGCTATGCAGCTCTGAAAAAGATGGCGGACGCTAAAAGCTGAAGCTTCCGGGGGCTGGTTCAAAGCTCAGAGCTTCACCGCCTACGCCCCCACTTCCCCCCGCTCGCGCATCATGGCGGCCAGCTTGGACGGCTCCAGCAGGCTGGCCCCGGCCCCATAACGCCGCTTCACAGCCGTCTGGACGAGGTAGATGGCGAGGCCCACGCCCAGCAGGCTGATCAGCAGGCCCGGCACGCGCATGATAGCGTTCACCTCGGCCACCTGCGCATTGAAGGCGTCGCTGCCGAACTTGGCGGTGACGCGCTGGTAGTTCACGACGCTGTTCACCACGCCGCCGATCAGGTCCACCAGGGCAAAGGCGACGGTGCCCCACACCAGTCCCCGGTGAATGACGGGGTCACGCATGGCCTGGCCGGTGGCGGCGCGGTCTTCCGGCTTCTCACCGATGCTGGCGGCGTCCAGAAACACCCGGAAGAGGGGCACGCTGGTTGCGGCGCTCAGCAGAAACAGAATGCCGGTCAGGTAGGAGCGGGCGCTGTCCTTGATGGCGTACCAGAAGCCGTCCACGTACCAGAAGGCCAGCGCGCCGCTGACAATCGCCCCCGCCCCGCCGATCAGGGCGACCGGGCTGACGTTGCGGTTCACGAACAGGTCGGTCAGCACGTACACGACCGGAATCAGCGCGGCGACCAGGTACGCCCGCACATTCCCGGCGGTGCCGCCCCCCAGCAGGTCCGAGACACCGACGTCCTGGCCCAGCAGGTTCGGATTCAGGATCAGGATCGGGATCACCAGGGTGAAGATCAGGTCCCAGACGGTCTTGGGAATGCGGGCGCGCGGTTTGGCGGGTCGCGGGGCGGTCATGGGGGGCATTCTCTCATCCTGGGATGTGGGTTGTCGGTTGTGGGATGTAGGAAAGATGGGAAGCTCTTTTCCCGCGTCCCTCAGTCCTCGTGTCCGTGGCTGCCTGCGCCCCGCTTCCCGCTGACCTCCTCGCGCACTTCCGCGATGAAGTAGGTGCAGGCTTCGGGGCAGGGGATGGCACCGGGCACGCCGCCGAAGAAGGTGGCGGGCAGCTTCTCCCCGGCCCATAGCCGGGTCTTGAGGCAGCGGCTGCACACGTCACGCGCCACGTTCTCGACCTGTTCGGGTGTGGCCCGCTGGACCTTGGTGTAGATGCCGGTCTGGCGGCGGGCGGTGGTGGGCCAGGGGGTGGGGCGCAGGGTGTGGAGGTGGTGGGCGTAGCCTTCCTCGACGACCGCCGGGTACAGGTAGCCCATCCCGCGCGGCAGGTCGGCCTCCGACAGCACCGCCCGCCAGCCGCGCGGCAGGGTGCGGAAGGTGTGAACCGGGCGGTGATGCCCCCCCTCGTCGCGGCGGGTCAGGTCGCGCAGACCCTCGGGGGTCACGACGGTGGTCAGGCTGTCGGTGGGGCGGCCCTCGTCTAGGGCGTGGCGAAGTTCGTACAGGCCGCCGTGCGGGGTGATCAGCGCCTCGCCCACGCGGACGCCCCGGCGGGCCAGCGTCAGGAAGGCGGCCCAGGCCTCGGCGTGGCTGCGGTCCTCGTCGCCGCCCCGTTCCGACGCGCCGCGCGCCTCCTCCGCCAGGTGCAGGATCACGTCCGCGACCGCGCTGTGGGTGCCCACCGGCCGCGCGTAGTACACCGTCTGGGGGCCGTGGGGGTTGTCCGGGAAGCTCGTGACCTCGCCCGTCAGGCCCATGTCCTCGGGGATGGTTTCCAGCGTGTGCCAGCCCTCGGACGCGAAGAAGGGCACGACCACCACCCGCGGTGCCCGCACGACTTCCGGCCAGGTGCCCACCTTCGGGTCCTCGTCCAGAAAGAGGGCGTGGACCTCGGCAAAGTGCCCGGAGTCGCGCATCAGCTCGGCGTTGCGGTAGATCACGCGGCTACTGTTCTCGTTGCGGGTGGTGCCGTGGCCCAGGACAATCAGGGCGGTGTCCTGCGGGCTGAGGTCGGGCAGCGCCTCGCGGGCGCGGGCCAGAATCACCTCGGCCATGCCCGGATGCACGCCGTAGGGCAGGGTGTAGCGCACCGTCTTGCCGCCCAGCACGCGGGCCACGCCCTCCGGCGGCACCGGCCCCTGGTGGCCCAGGCCCAGCTCGCGTGGAATCACCGTCTCGGTGAAGTAGCCCTCGCTGATGAACATCGGAATCACCGTCACGTCGGTGCTGCGGGTGGTTTTGAGGACCTGGCGCAGCGACGGTTCTTCCTTCCAGTAGCCTTCCACGACCTCGTCGTAGAGGCCGCGCTCGCGGAGCAGCTCCGCATACCGGTAGACCGCGCCCGCCGACTCGCCGTTCAGATGAGAGCCGTGACCGATCAGCACGAGGGAACGCATATGGGGGCAATCTAGCAGCGGCCCCGGCGCGGAATTGTCCCGCCGCACGCTCTCGCGCATGGCCGGAGCCGGGACACGGCCGAGCTATGAACCTTCGTGAAGTGGAGCCTCACCCACGCTGGCCCGCCGGGGGCTAGCGTGCTGGCGTTGTCCCTCAGGTCTGGCCGCCGTGGTCAGACGGCCCCTTTTCCCAGGAGGTTTGTTATGTTCTTCGACCAGCGTGACCGCCACGAGCAGATGGCCCGCCTTGACCCGCGCGACGCGAACGGGGACGGCACCGTGACCCCCCAGGAGGCCGCCGCCTATATCCACGACTACCTCCAGAACGCCTCGCCCGAGGAGCGCCGCCAGGTTCTGAACGACTACTTCGGGCAGATGTCGCCGGAAGACCGCCAGCAGGTCGGGGACGCGATGGTCCGCAGCTCCGCCAGCCCGGTCCAGAATGTCCGCGCCGACGACCCCGACGACCTGGCCGACGCCTACACCCGCACCGCGCAGGCCCCGGCGCAGGACAGCCGCAGCCCGCTGGAGGCGGCCTTCGGCCAGGGCGGCGCACTCAGCAACCCGATGGTCAAGGCGGGCCTGGTGGGCCTGGCCGCGGCGATCGGCTCCCGGCTGCTGCGTCACTGAGGCGAGCCGTAACGCACACCCCCGGCCCCGGTGGTCGGGGGCTTTTTGTGGCCTGTGCCCCGAAGGCCACGCCCGGCCTTCATGCTTGGCCCCGCACAGGGCACTGCCCCTCCGCCGCACCCGCTACAATCGCCCGCGATGCCTCTCTCGTACCTCACGCGCATCGCGCAGACGCCCGCCCCGACCTTCGAGGAGGGGGAGCGCGCCGCCCTGATGGCGGACCTGTGGCGCGGCCTGGGGTACGAGGTCGTGCGCGACGAGGTGGGCAATGTCCTGACCTGCCTGACGCCGCCCGGCACCGAAGGCCGGCCCGCGCTGCTGCTCGCCGCGCACCTCGATACCGTCTTCGCGCGCGGCACCGACGTGACCGTGCGCGAGGAACGCGGGCGGCTGGTGGGGCCGGGCGTGGGCGACAACAGCGCCAGCCTCGCGGTCGTGACCGGCCTGCTGCGCGAGTTGCGCGGGCAGGAACGCAGCCTGCGCCGCCCGCTGTGGGTGGCCGCCAACGTGGGCGAGGAAGGCCTGGGCGACCTGCGTGGCGCGAAGCACCTGCTGGCCCGCCACCACGCCGAGCTGGGGGCTTTTATCGCCGTGGACGGCTACCTGGGCGTTGCGGTCACGCGGGCGGTGGGCGTGCGGCGTTACCGGGCCGTATTCCTGGGGCCGGGGGGGCACTCCTGGGGGGACCAGGCCCCCAGCGCCCTGCACGCCCTGGGGATCGCCATCAGCGCGCTGTACGCCTTGCACCGCCCCAGCAGCCCGCGCACCACGCTCAACGTGGGCGAGGCGCGGGGCGGCACCAGTGTCAACTCCATCGCCGGAAGCGCCGAGCTGCTGCTCGACCTGCGCTCGCTGGACCCGGAGGCCCTGGCCGACCTCGACGCGCGGGCGCAGGCGGTGCTGCACGCGGCGGCCCGCGAGGCGGGCGTGACCGTGCGGCTCGAGCGGGTGGGCGACCGTCCGGGGGGCGACCTGGGAGCCGATCCGCTGCTGCATCTGGCGCGCGAGGCCGCCCGCGAGGGCCACACCGACCTGCGCCTGGCCTCCAGCAGCACCGACGCCAACGCGGCCGCGCCCTACCACCTGCCCGCCATCGCCCTGGGGGTGTACCGGGGCGGCAACGCCCACCGCGAGGACGAGTGGGTGCAGGCCAGCAGCCTGGGGCCGGGCCTGCGCTTCCTGCACCGCGTCGTGGACCTGTACCAGCGGCGTCCGGTCGCGTAGCCCCGGAGAGGAGAGGGGCAGCGTGGCCCGCAACGGCGGCTACACCTACCGCGAGGAACTGGGCCGCCGTGCGCGGGGCCTGACCACGCTGGCCTACCTGACCCGGTTTTACCCCCATTCCACCGCCGCCGACTGGCGGGCCAGGCTGGAAGGCGGCGAGGTCGTGCTGAACGGCGTGCCCGCCCACGGCGCGGAAGTGCTGACCCCCGGCCAGGTTCTCGAATGGCACCGCCCCCCCTGGGAGGAGGAGGACGTGCCGCTGCACTACGACCTGCTGTATCAGGACGCGGCGCTGCTGGTGGTCGCCAAGCCGTCGGGCCTGCCCACCCTGCCGGGCGGCGGTTTTCTGGAGCACACCCTGCTCACGCGGGTCCGGGCCGACTTCCCGGAGGCCCGCCCGCTGCATCGCCTGGGCCGGGGCACCTCCGGGCTGGTGCTGTTCGCGCGGACCCCCGGGGCGGCGGCCATGCTGGCGCAGGCCTGGCGGGACCACGCGGTCGGCAAGCAGTACCGGGCGCTGGCAGCGGGCTGGGCTACGGAGGACGAGTTCCACATCACCACGCCCATCGGTCCGGTGCCGCACCCCCGCCTGGGAAGCGTCTTCGCGGCGAGCGCGGCGGGCAAGGCCTCCTCCAGCCTGGCCCGCGTGCTGGAGCGGCGGGGGCCGGACCACCGGGCAGGGGAGACGCTTTTCGCGGTGGACATCCATACCGGGCGGCCCCACCAGATTCGTATTCACCTCGCCTCCATTGGGCATCCGCTGGTCGGGGACCCGCTGTATGCGCCGGGTGGCGGCCCCCGACCTGACCTGCCGGGGCTGCCGGGTGACGGCGGCTACCTGTTGCACGCCGAGCGCCTGACCTTCACGCACCCACTGACTGGCGAGCGCCTGACGCTGCACGCGCCGCCGCCTACGGAACTGCGCCTCGCGGACGGGTCGTAGCCTCTGGCAACGGCTGATAGGAGGAAGCTCTTTGGCTGAGACGTGTTTTTTGCTCTCCTTGTAGGGCGGGAAGGATGTTGAGGGGCAGGATATCTTGTAGCGAGCTTCCCCCCGCCCCCCCAGCCCCCCTACCCCCCACCGGGGGGCAGGGGGGAGCGGCGCTGCGCTGGGCAAGGGAGGTTCCGGGCGTTTCCGGCGTTGTCAGGCTCCGCCCCGGTTTCCCCCTCCACGCCAAGCCCGGCCCGCCGGGCGGCCTCGGGCCTGGCGGCCCGAACGGCTTGTCTTCCAGGCCTGCCCGCTTGAAGGGTGGGACGTGGGTATCGGCTCCAAAGTTTGAAAAGACAGGGGTGGCGGAAGGGTGTACAGGCAGGTTTGCTCTCCCCACTCCCGGATGCAAAAAATCCTCCTGATTGCTCCAGTTTCCTGAGCTGCCCCCTCTCCCCTTGCGGGTGACTCACCGAGCCGCGCAGCGGAGGGCCGGGGAGAGGGGGCGACCGGGCAGCTTGCACGCTCCTTGGATGCCGAGGCCTCATTTTCATTCTGTATCGGCAGTTACCGTCCCCGTGACCTGGCCCCCGGTCTTTCGCCGTGGCGGCGCTACAATCCCCCGGTGACGCTCACTGCCGCCCCCGCCACGCACGTCTGGACTCTGGAGGGGGGACTCACCGCCGCCTTCGAGCGCCGCAAGGGGCCGGGGTTCGCGCTCGACCTACGGGTACCGGTGGGCAGCGCCCATGACCCGGTGGGCCTGGAGGGGTTGGCGGGCGTGCTGGAGGAGTGGCTCTACAAGGGCGCGGGGGGCCGCGACGCCCGGCAGTTTCAGGACGCGCTCGACGACCTGGGCGTGCGCCGGGGCGGCGGCGTCGGCCCCGAGGCGACCCGCTTCGGCGTCAGCGGCCTGACGGCGGACCTCCCGGCGGCGCTGGCGCTGGTCGCCGACCTGCTGCTGCGCCCCGCGCTGCCCTCGGAGGAGCTGCCCATCCTCGCCGACCTCGCGCGGCAGGACCTGGAAGGGCTGGAGGACAGCCCGCCCGACCTGCTGGCGACGGAGGCGCGGCGGTTGGCCTTTCCCCGCGCACCGGGTTCGCCCTTCGCGGGCTACGCACACCCGGCCAGCGGCACGCCGGAGGGCCTCGCCCGGCTTGATGTGGGGAACCTGCGCGGCTTCCTCGACCGCTACGGCACCCGCGGCAGCCTGCTGGGGCTGGTGGCCGATGCGGACCCCGCCGAGGTGCGCACGCTGCTGGAACGGACCTTCGCGGGCTGGGGCCTTGGTGCGGACGAGACAGTCCCCGCCCTCTTCCGGCCCGGCCTGCGCGCCCACGTTCCCTATCCGGAGGCCGAGCAGACGCATCTGAGTCTCACGGCTCCGGGGGTCTCCCCGCGCGGCCCCGACTGGCTGGCCTGGCAGGTGGCGCTGACGGCGCTGTCAGGTGGGAGTGCCAGCCGCCTCTTTCACGCGGTGCGGGAGGAACGCGGCCTGGCCTACAGCGTGATGGCCTCGTCCGTCCTGCTGGGGGGGCAGGGCTTTCTGACGGCCTACGCGGGCAGCACGCCGGAGCGCGCCCCCGAGACGCTGGAGGTGCTGCTGGCCGAACTCGCCCGGCTGCCGCAGGGCCTGACCGGGGCCGAGTTCGGACGCGCCCGCCGCGGCCTGACCGCCAGCGTGGTCTTCGGGGCCGAGAGCCTGCGCGCCCGCGCGAGTGGCCTCACCCGTGACCTGGCTGTGTTCGGGCACGTCCGCCCGGTGGCGCAGCTCCGCGCGCAGCTCGCGGCCCTGACCCTGGAGGACGTGAACGCCTTCCTGGCCGGCTACCATCCCGCCGCGCAGGTGACCCGCGTGACCCTCGGCCCGCAGGAGCTGGTGGGATGACCCCGCACCCGCCAACGCTGCGCCAGCACCTCCTCCCGAACGGCCTGACCCTGCTGCTGGAACCCGACCCGGAAGCACAGACGGTCGCCGCCGGATACTTCGTGGCGACGGGCGCGCGCGACGAACGCCCGGAGGAGCTGGGGGCCTCGCACTTTCTCGAACACCTGATGTTCAAGGGGTCGGCCCGGCTGAGTGCCGCCGAGCTGAACGAGCGCCTCGACGACCTGGGCGGCCACGCCAACGCCTTTACCAGTGAGGAGGCGACCGTCTACCACGCCGCCGCCCTCCCCGAACAGGTGGGCGAGCTGCTGGAGACGCTGACTGAGCTGCTGCGCCCGGCCCTGCGCCCGGAAGACATCGAACCCGAGCGCGGCGTGATTCTGGAAGAAATCGCCATGTACGCCGAGCAGCCCGCCGTGCGCGTGGCCGACGAACTGCGCGCCGACTACTGGGGCACGCATCCCCTGGGCCATTCGGTGCTGGGAACCCCCGAAACGGTGGGCCACCTGACCCGCGCCGCCCTGGAGCGCAACTGGCGCGAACGCTACGGCGCGGACCGGGTAACGCTGGTGGTGGTGGGGGCTTTCGACCCGGACGCGGTGCTGGCCTGGGCACAGGCGGAACTGCGTGACTGGCCCGCCGCGCGGCGGGCCCCGGCTCCCCTCGCCCCCGCCCGTCCCGCCGCCCCCGGCACCGTCCGGGTCGTGCCGGGCGACCACCTCACCCGCGTGCAGGTCGCGCTGGCGCTGCCCGGCCTGCCCGCCACCCACCCCCTGCGCGAGGCGGCCACCGTGCTGGCCGAGCTGGTGGGCGGCGAGAACGGGTTGCTGTACTGGGCGCTGCTCGATACCGGGCTGAGTGACAGCGCCGACCTCGCCCACCTGGACTACCAGGGCGCGGGCACCTTCGAGGGCGGCTTCTCCTGTGACCCCGACCGGGCGCAGGTGGTGCTGGATGCCTACCGCGCCGTGCTGGAAACCGTGCCCGGCGCGTTGACGGACGCCGCCATTCGCCGCGCCGCCCGCAAGCTGGCCGTGGGCACCCTGCTCCGGGCCGAGACGCCCCAGGGCCGCCTTTTCGCGCTGGGCATGGAGGGGCTGGCGCTGGGCCGCGCCCTCAGCACCGCCGAACTGGTGGACCGCTACGCCCGCGTGACCCCGCAGGATGTGCGGGCCGTGCTGGCCCTCTGCCCGTTGGTTCGCCCGACGGTGGTGGCCCTGGGTCCGGTGGCCGTGCTGGCCTGATTCCAACTTCAGGTGAGCCAAGACGAGGGGCGAGCGGACTGGCAAAGCTGAGGAGTGGGGTCCGTTCACGACGCCTGCGGGGCAGAGCAGAGAGCAAAAGAGCAGAGAGCAAAAAGGACCGGCTGGCAGCGAGAGGTCGCAAGCGGGTCAGCCTCCGTTACTTGCTCGCAAGCGGGAGGCCGTCCCTGGGCATGAGGCTACGTGAATATCCGGGACTCAAAGCAGGTCGGGATGAGGGAGGCTGGATGGTGCTGCCGTGGGAAACAGTTTCGGTCTATGAGGAACAGCTGACCCTGGGATGGGAAAACCTTGCACTCTGCTTATGGGGACGCTAGGATGCGCCCCAACGCATCACGGCAAAACTGAAAGTCTGAGGGACGGCCTGTCACCTCGGGTCATGTTGTTCTGGGTCGTTTCCCAGACTGCTCTTCCTCATTCGGTATCCAAGGAGTTCACATGAAAGCACACCGCAGTTTGTCTCTCGCCCTGCTGACCGGCCTGCTGCTCTCTGCCTGTGGAACGGGGGGCACGCCTTCAGGTGACACGGGTGGGACCAAGGACACCCAGGCTCCCCAGGTGGCGTTGACGGTGGCCCCCACGCAACTGACGGCCGCCGGTCAGGCCACCTTCACGGCCACCGCCACGGACAATGTCGGCGTGACTGCCGTGGAGTTCTACGACGGCGACAAACTGATTGCCACCGACAAGGAAGCCCCCTTCACGGTCAGCCAGGGCTACGCCGCGGCGGACAACGGCACCCACACCATCAAGGCTGTGGCGGTGGACGCGGCGGGGAACCGGGGAACGGCAACCGGCACCCTGACGGTAAACATCCCGGCCGCGCCTTCGGGCGACACCGAGGCCCCCAAGATTTCGCTGGCGGCTACGCCCACCACAGTTACCGCTGGCGGCAGCGTCAAGCTGGTCGCGACGGCCAGCGACAACGTCGGGGTTACCAAAGTCACCTTCTACCGCGGCGACACCAAGCTCGGTGAGGACACCAGCGCCCCCTATGAGCTGACCGATACCGTTGCGGCGGGCACCCAGGGCAGCGTGACCTACCGGGTCGTGGCGAGCGACGCAGCCGGGAACATGACCGAGGCCAGCACCACCGTCGCCGTGAATGCTGCTGGCAACGGGCCTGCGGTCAGCCTCACGGCGCTGCCCTCCACGCTGACCCTGGGCGGCCAGGTGACCTTCAGCGCGGCGATCACGAACGGCCGCAGCGTATCGCGTGTGGAGTTCTACGACAACGGCCGCTTGGTGGGGACCGATAACGAAGCTCCCTATATGGTCAGGGTGATCTACGGGTACGCGGACAACGGCGTTCACAACATCACTGTTCGGGCCTACGACGACCAGGGCAATGTAGGTGAGGCCAGCACGACCGTGACTGTGGCTATCACCGACGCTAATGAGCCGAACGACAGCCTGGTTATGGCTGCTCCCCTCACCATCGGCGTGTCCCAGAAGGGCACCATTGCCGGACAGGCGCGCGACTTCGACTACTTCAAATTCAACGCAGCGTCGGGCGACATGCTCAAGCTGACCGTCAAGAGCGTCAGCGTGAACTCCGCCAGCACTCTCGACCCCTATGTCATGATCCTGATGCCCGATGGCAAGACCGTGCTGGAAAAGGACGACGACAGCGGCGCGGGTCTGGAGTCTGAGATTCGCTTCAACGTGCCCAAGGACGGGACCTACTACGTGGTCGTGACCAGCTTCAACATCCACGATGACGAGCAGGCCAGCGACGACAAGGCTACCAACACCTACCAGCTCGACCTGATGCGCCGGTAAGACACCGGTAAAGGAGTCCTCCCGTGAAGAACCCCCTCAAGAGCCTTCCGCTGCTGACCGTTGCCCTGGTCCTGGCCTCCTGCGGTCAGAGCACCACGCCCAGCACGGCCAGCAACCCCGGTGCCAGCCAGCCGATCAGCCTCGGCCAGATGCGCGGCGCAGACCTCGTTCCCGGCAAGTGGTTCGTCGAGCTGGAAGGCGACCCCACGGCGCTGGGTGCCCAGAGCATCGGGGCGCAGCAGGCGGCCTTCCGCAGCCTGGCCGCGCAGCAGGGCATCAAGTACCAGGAACTCGCCAGCTACAGCACACTTTTCAACGGCTTCAGCATCAGCGCCAGCGATGCGGAGGTCAACGAGATCACCCGCGTGCCGGGCGTGCTGGCCGTCTACCCGGTCGAGCGCATCGACATGCCCAAGGTTCAGCGTGACCTGAACGACGTCCTCCAGCCCGACATGGTCACGGCCGTGACCATGACCGGTGCCGACATCGCGCAGAACGAACTCGGCCTGACCGGCAAGGGCGTCAAGGTCGCCATCATGGACACCGGTATCGACCTCGACCACCCGGCCTTCAAGGGCCGCGTGATCAAGGGCTACGACTTCGTGGGCGACAAGTTCGGCTCCAAGGACGCCCAGGGCGTGGCCGACTACAACCCCATGCCCGACGAGAACCCCGACGACTGCGGCGGCCACGGCACGCACGTGGCGGGCATCGTGGGCGGAAACGATCCCACCACCGGCTTCAAGGGTGTCGCTCCCGAAGTCTCCTTTGGTGCCTACAAGGTGTTCGGCTGTGAGGGCAGCACCCAGTCCGACATCATGCTCCAGGCGATGGAGATGGCCTACAAAGACGGCATGCAGGTGCTGAACATGAGCATCGGCGCGTCCTTCCAGTGGCCCGAGTACCCCACCGCCAAGGCCGCCAGCCGTCTGGTCAAGAAGGGTATGGTCGTGAGCGTCTCGGCAGGCAACAGCGGGACCAGCGGCCAGTACGCGACGGGTGCGCCCAGCCTGGGCGAGAACGTGATGGCGGTCGCGTCGGTGGACAACATCAAGATGGAGTTGGCGAACTTCACCATCAACCCCGACGGCAGCAAGATCGGCTACATGCCCGCCACCGGTGCCCCCGATGCACCCACCGGCCTGTCCCTGCCGATCACCAAGGGACCCAAGAGCAGCCCCACGGCCACCAACGATGGCTGCGACCCCTACGCGCCCAACAGCCTGGCGGGCAAGGCTGTCCTGGTCCGGCGCGGCACCTGCTCCTTCCGCATCAAGGCGCTGAATGCCCAGAAGGCCGGGGCTAAGGCCGTCATCCTCTACAACAACACCGCCGGGTTCATCAGCCCCACCGTCGCGCCGTCTCTCGCCAGCGACAACGACGTGGTCGAGATTCCGGTCGTGTCCATCCTGGCTTCCGACGGGGCCAAGATCGACAGCCTGATCGCGGGCGGCGTGAGCATGACCTTCAACGCCGGAACCAGCAGCTTCCCCAACCCCACCGGCAACGCGATCAGCAGCTTCTCCTCGTTCGGGGCCTCGCCCGACCTGGAACTCAAGCCTGACCTGGCGGCCCCCGGCGGCCTGATCAAGAGCACGTACCCCCTGAGCAAGGAAGCGACGGGCTACGCGGTGCTGAGCGGCACCAGCATGGCTGCGCCGCACGTGGCGGGTGTGGCCGCGCTGATGCTCCAGGCCTACCCCAACATTCAGGCCAAGGACATGCGGACCCGCCTGATGAACACGGCTTCCATGCGCTGGTTCCTGAACGGGGCCACCCTGATCAAGGGCCTGCCCACCTACGTGCAGCTTCAGGGCGCGGGCATGGTCAACGTGGTCAACGCCTACAACAACACCGTCAGCGTGACGCCCAGCAAGCTCAGCTTGGGTGAGAGTGACACCTTTGCCACCCGCAGCAAGGTGCTGGTGCTGAAGAACAACAGCGCCCGCCGCGAGGTCTTCACGGCCTACAACTACCCCGCCCTGACCATCGGCGGCACGACGCTGGCCCCCAGCCCGAGCCAGAAGTACGCCACCATGACCATCAACGGGAAGGACGCCGACAATGGCACGGTCGAAGTGGTGGTGCCGCCCTACGGTGAGGCCGAGCTGAACATCGTGGTGACGCCGCCCGCCGGTGCCCCCGACCGGTCGCAGTACGGTGGCTACGTGTATCTGGAGAGTGCCTCGGGCAACAGCCTGAACGTGCCCTACAGCGGCTTCAAGGGCGACTACCAGAGCATCAAGGTGCTGGGCGACGTGCAGATCGGTGGCAAGGTCTACGACTTCCCGGCCCTGGGTGACGATGTCGCCGACGAGCTGTACATGGAAAGCGACAAGCCCACCACCCTGCCCGACTACACCTTCCAGAAGGTGGGCAACTACCTGGACTCGCCCTACGTGCTGGCGCAGTTCTCGCACCAGTCGCGCCGCGTCTCCTTCGAGCTGCTGGACGCGAATGGGAACCTCAAGGACACCATTGCCACCTACAACTACTGGGGCCGCAACGAGACGAACATCTACGTTGATGCCAACAGTGACGCCTTCGACACCTTCCGCTGGAACGGCAAGCTCAGCAACGGCAGCGATGCTCCCGCGGGCCAGTACCAGCTTCGCCTGCGCGTGCTGAAGGCGCTGGGCGACGAGAGCAACCCGGCCCACACCGAGGTCTACACCAGCCAGAAGTTCACAGTGGTGCGCTGACCTTCCAGTTCGGGTCATGCAAAGAAGCAGGGCAGGGAACCACTCCCTGCCCTGCTTCTTTGCTTCTTGCGCGCTGCGTTGCGGCCTTGGGGGCCTCTGCTTGAGTCCTGCACCGCATCTCTGTGCTTGGGTTGGGACGCTCCGTTACGTCGCCGCATGTCTCGGGCGGCAACTCTACTGCGCGCCACCCTCCTCACGGTTTCTCATACGGGATTAAAATGAGCCCTTGGCATCCGGGAAGCGTGCAAGCTGCCCGGTCGCCCCCTCTCCCCAGCCCTCTCCCGCAGGGGGAGAGGGGGCAGGCAAGCTATCTTGATATCAGCGAATCAACTTAATCCCGTATCACTCCGTTCGGCTCGCAAAGGTCCGGCAACCGGTTACGTCCCCGCCCTACCCCAGCACTGCCACCGCGTTTTCCCAGCGTAGCGTGAGGCCGCGAATGCTGCCCTCGGGGGCGAGGGGGGGGCCAAAGCGGACGTACCAGTGGCCCCCCGGCAGGCCCCGGCGCAGCCCCGTGGGGCGCTCGTGCCAGACCCGCACCGGCACGATGGGCGCGCGGCCCCGCAGGGCGATCAGGGCGAGGCCGCCGTGCAGCTCCGCGCCGCCGCGGGTGCCCTGGGGAAAGATGCCGACTATGCCGCCCGCCTGCAACACGCGAATGGCCTGCCGCACCGCCCGCGTGTCGTGCGCCGTGCGGTCCACCGGAAAGGCACCGACCGACCGCAGGATGGGGCCGACCAGCGGCCAGGTAAAGGCTTCCTGTTTCGCCATGAACTGCACGCGGGCCAGACGGGACGGCACGGCGTACCCGATCACGAAGGGGTCCAGGGCGAGCTGATGATTTCCCGCAATCACGGCGGGCGTGCCATGTGGTACATGTTCCAGGCCCTCCACGCTCAGGCCACCCCCGTAGGCGACGGGCAGGGACACCAGGGCGTGAACCAGGGGATAGGCCAGGGGGTGCGGAACCGGCATGGCCTCGGCGGAGAGGGCGGAGGCAGGCACCCGCTCCCCCTACGCCCGGCGGGCGGGCAGCGCCGCCAGGACCGCGCCGATCACGCCGTCCAGCGGCAGTGTCCCGGTGTCGATGAGGCGGGCGTCGGGGGCCGGGGCACTCTGGGCGCGGTCGCGGTGGTCACGCTCGATCAGGGCCGCCTCGATGGCGGGCACATCCTCGGGGCGTTCGCGGGCGCGGCGCTCGGCTCGCACGCGGGGGCTGGCGGTCAGGTAGAACTTGGCGTCCGCCTGCGGGAACACGTGGGTGCCCATGTCGCGGCCCTCCGCGACAAAGGGGGCGGGCAGGGCGCGAAGCTGGGCATCGACCCAGGCGCGCACCTCGGGCAGCGCCGCCACCCGGCTCACTCCGCCGTCCACCCGCGAGGAATGCAGGTCGTCCGTCAGCTCGCGCTTGCCGCACCACACGCGGTTGCCCGCCGAGAGGGCTTCGAGCCGCAGGGGGTGGGCGTGCAGGTGCGTCAGCAGGGCGGGGGCCTCGTCCAGCGGCACGCCCGCTTCGAGGGCCAGCAGGGTCGCGGCGCGGTACAGCAGCCCGCTGCTCACGTAGGGCACGCCCAGCGCCCGCGCGACGCCCGACGCGACGCTCGACTTTCCGCTGGCGGCCACGCCGTCTATCGTCACGATCACCCGCCCAGTGTAGAAGATGTGGCCCCATGAGGACGCAGCGGTCCTCACGCAGGCCCGCTAGACTGCGCGTCATGAAACAGGCCGCCCTGCTGCTCACCGCGCTCCTTGCCCTGTCCGCCTGCCAGAAGAAGGAGACGGCGACCGACACCACCCAGACCGATACCACGAAGACCGACACGGCCACCACCGACACCACCAAGACGGACACGACCAAGGCGGCGGCCGTCACCACCCCCGGTCCCCTTCCCGCGGGCTATACGCTGGTGCCGCCGCTGTCCGACAAGCCCGTGCGCGACTTCAAGGCCGAACCCGCCATGAGCCTGCAAGACGGCAAGGATTACTACGCCCTGATCGACACCGACCGGGGCCAGATTCTGGCCGACCTGTACGAACAGGAAACGCCCGTCACCGTCAACAACTTCGTGACGCTGGCCCGCAACCACTTCTATGACGGCATCCGCTTTCACCGCGTCATCGAGGGCTTCATGGCGCAGACGGGCGACCCGCTCAGCGCCGACGAGAGCAAGAAGGCCGGGTGGGGCACCGGTGGCCCCGGCTACCAGTTCCCCGACGAGATTCGCACGCGGCTGACCTTCGACGGCCCCGGCGTCCTGGCGATGGCGAACAGCGGCCCTGGCCCGCAGGGCACCGGCACCAACGGCTCGCAGTTTTTCATCACCTTCGCGCCCACCGACTCCCTGAACGGCAAGCACACCATCTTCGGCAAGGTGGTGCAGGGCGACGACGTGCTGGCGAAACTCACCCGCACCAGTGACACCAGCACCGGCCAGGAAACGCCCATCCCCGGCGCGGTGGCCGACAAGATTCTGTCGGTGCGGATTCTGACGAAGGGGAGCTGAGGCTTCCGTCTGAGGGTCTAAAGGTCAAACCGTCGAACGGTCCAGGGAGAGGCAACCCGCTTCCCGGACCGTTCGACCTTTAGACCGTTTGATAGGAGACGGTTAGACCTACGCCCCCAGGCGCGCCTGTCACTCCTCGTCGTCGAAATATTCGAAGCGGAAGGCCCCGATTTCCACGGTGTCGCCCTCGCGTGCCCCGGCCTTTTTGAGCGCCTTGTAGAGGCCCTGGCGCTTGAAGAGACCCGAGAGGTACTCGGCGGCGTCCTCGATGTGGCGGGCGAAGCGGTTGATGCGGAACTCGAAGCCGCCGCCCTCCACCTCCCAGATGCGCTCGGGTGCCGTGCTGCCGCGCTCAGGTTCGCCCTCGCGGAAGGTGATGGTGAGGGGTTCTTCCCGCACCTCCTCCGGCTCGATGTCCAGCGCGTGCGTCTGCGCCCAGAGTTCGCGGTCGGGCAACAGGGCGAACAGGGCCTCGCGCAGTTCGGGCAGGCCCTGGCTGGTCCTGGCGCTGACGGGCAGAACCGGCAGCCCGAATTCGGCCAGTTCGTCCTCCACCATCGCCGTGATATCGGCGTCCACCAGTTCCACCTTGTTCAGCGCGATGGCTGCGACGTTTTCCAGCAGCGTGGGGTCGTAGGCGCGCAGTTCGGCCTGCAAGGCGCGCAGCTCCTCTACCGGGTCGCGGGTCACGTCCAGCACGTACACCAGCAGCCGGGTGCGGCTGATATGCCGCAGGAACTCCAGCCCCAGGCCCTTGCCCTCGCTGGCCCCCTCGATGATGCCGGGAATGTCGGCCATCGTGAAGCGCTGCTCGCCGTCCGCGCTCTCTACGACCCCGAGGATGGGGGAGAGGGTGGTGAAGGGGTAATCGGCAATGGCGGGGTTGGCGCGCGAGAGGGCTGCCAGCAGGCTGCTCTTGCCCGCGTTGGGGTAGCCCACCAGCCCCACGTCCGCGATCAGGCGCAGTTCCAGCCGCACGCGCCGTTTCTCGCCGGGCGTGCCCAGTTCCGCAAAGCGGGGGGCCTGCCGGGTGCTGCTCACGAAGGTGGAGTTGCCGCGCCCGCCGAAGCCGCCGCGCGCGATCACCTTTTCCTGCCCCACGCGCACCAGGTCGGCAATCACCCGCTCCGAGTCGCGGTCGAAGGCGGTGGTGCCGACCGGCACGTCGATGTAGAGGTCCTCACCGTCGGACCCCTGGCGCAGGCGGCCCTCGCCGTAGGCCCCGTTCTGCGCCTTGAACTTGCGCCGGCCCACCAGCCGCTCCAGGCTCTCCACGCCCTCGATCGCCCGCAGGATGATGCTGCCGCCGCGCCCACCGTGTCCGCCGTCCGGGCCGCCCTTTTCCAGATACTTGGCCCGGTGAAAACTCATGCTGCCGTCGCCGCCGTTGCCCGCGGCCACTTCAATGTCCAGTACGTCTCGAAACGCCATGCCTGCTCCTTTGTGGGGCCTGCTCGCGCGGCCCCGTGAACAGCAGCCTGACCGCGCTTCTGCCCGCCTGGGTGACGGGCGCGGCGGTCAGGCCGCAACTGGCCTCAGTTTACCGCACGCCTTGGCGGGTCACGCCGGGCAGCCTGACCGCCAGCCGCGCGGGAAACAGCAGAGAGGCCGGCACCCGCAGGCCCGGCCTCTCTGCTGTCCCGCCGCGTTCAGTCGGCGGCGACTTCGGTCTGAGGGGCTTCGATGCTGATGAAGCGGCCCCGCTCGCCGCGGTTGGTAAAGACGACCTTGCCGTCCACCAGCGCGAAGAGGGTGTGGTCGCGGCCCATGCCGACGCCCTGCCCAGCCTTGAACTTGGTGCCGCGCTGGCGGACCAGGATGTTGCCCGCGACGACCGCTTCGCCGCCGAACTTCTTGACGCCCAGGTACTTGGGATTGCTGTCACGTCCGTTCTTGGACGAACCTACGCCTTTCTTGTGTGCCATTTCAATTCACCTCCGTCCGGATTAGCCCTGAATGCCCGTGATGCGGATGGCCGTGTAGCCCTGACGGTGACCCGTGCGGCGGCGGTACTGGATGCCGCTCTTGTACTTGCGCACGTAGATCTTCTTGCCCAGACCGTGCTCCACGATCTCGGCGTTCACCGTGAAGCGGCCCGCACCCTCGCCAAACACCGCCTGCTCGCCGCCCACGAAGATGGGGGTCAGGGACAGGCTGTCGCCCGCCTCGCCCTGGAGGTTCTCGACGCGCACCACGTCGCCTTCCTGCACGCGGTACTGCTTCCCACCGCTCTGAATGATCGCAAACATCCCAAATCCTCCTGCCACACTGCCGAAAGAACGCTGCCCCGGCAGAGGCCAAGCTCACCCCACGGGCGAGTCACCAGTGAAAAATCCTAGCACAGGGAAGGCCCTCAGGCCAAACGCGAACACGCCCGAACCGGGCTGTCCTCCCCGTGGGAGAAACCGGAACGAGCCAGAAGCATCACCTCCCCGCGCGGGCGGGGCGTTTGGTCGGTGATGTGGCGTTCGCGGTTTCTCGCGTGTCCTCGCGGTACACGCCTGCTCCTCCTTACGGACGAGCCGCTTTCCTGATGACCTCCGGGGCCGGGCAGATGCCCGCAGCCGGAAAAGAGTGTAGCAGAGGCGGGGGGAAGCTGGTGGGTGGGTGTGTTTTAGCTGCTTACGTTGGGAGGGGCAGGGCATCTTGCTGCGAGTAGCCCCCACCCCCCCAGCCCCCCTGCCCCCTCTGGGGGTAGGGGGGCTGGGGGGAGCGGCGCTGCGCTGGGCAAAGGGTGTCCCGCCCGGCGGCGAACATGCTTTGAGCGTTGACGGTTCCTGCCTGGAACTTGTTGCGATTCACCTGGCGGCTGCGGGCCTGGCGGCCCGAAAGCTCCTCTTCCAGGCTCGCCCACTTGAAGGGTGGAACTGGGGCGTCGGCTCCAAAGTTTAAAAACAGGGGAGGCAAGAGCTTTTGCTTTCTGTGGGGCGACTTTTTGCGTTTTGGCCTGAGGGTTGCCTCGGTTCTTCAGGGATTGGCCCAGGCTACCGGAACTTCCGCCCCCTTCCCACCGTATTCCCCGGCGTGATGGCACGGTTGCGGCTGTTCTGGCGGGATGCGCTGGCCCTGCTCTTTGCGGTGGGGGACCGGCGGACGCCTGCGGGGGCGCGGGCAGCGGCGCTGCTGGCGCTGGCCTACGCGCTGAGTCCCGTGGACCTGCTGCCGGACGTGATTCCGCTGGCCGGGTGGGGCGACGACCTGCTGGTGGTGCCCACCATCCTCGCCCTCGCCGCGCGGGGACTCCCGGCTCCGGTGCTGGCCGATGCGCGGGCACGGAGTGCGGGGCTGGGGTTGCTCGTGCTGGTGGCCGTGGGTTTGCTGGGCTGGGGTCTGTTGCGGGCCGTGGCCGCTTAAGGGGGGGCGCAGAAAGGTTGCCGTCTTTTGGCAACCTTTCCGAGCGAAGCGAGAAACGCAAAAAGGGCGGCGCGCAGTGGAGTAGACGCCTGAGACTTGCGGCAACGCAACGGAGCGCCGCCCTAACCTCCGCTTCGCCGCGACCTCTACACTAACCCCATGCGGCTGCTGTTCGTGGAGGACGACCCGCGCATCGCCCAGCCCACGGTGGGGGCGCTGCGCGAGGCGGGCTACGCGGTCACGTGGCGGCAGACCGGGCCGGAGGGGCTGGAAGAAGCCCTGCTGGGCGACTACCCCCTGATCGTGCTGGACGTGATGCTGCCCGGCCTAGACGGCTTCGCGGTCGCGCGGGCACTGCGGGAGGCGGACGTGGACGCCGCCATCCTGTTCCTGACCGCGCGCGGGGAGCTGGGTGACCGGGTGCAGGGCCTGGATCTGGGCGGCGACGCCTACCTCGTCAAGCCTTTTGCCATGCCGGAACTGCTGGCGACCCTGCGTGCCCTGTCGCGGCGCGAGCGGGGGCAGGGGGCACCGCGCGTCAGCTTCGCGGGGGGGCGCGGCCTGCTCGACACCGTGGCCCGCACCGTCACCTGGGACGGGGCAGAGGTCGCCGTCACGGGTCGCGAGTACGCCCTGCTCGAAGCCCTGGCGCTCTCGCCCGACCGCTGGTTTGCCCGCGAGGAACTCCTCGACCGCGTGTGGGGGCCGGACTTCGGCGGTGAGGCCCGCATCGTGGACGTGTACGTGCGCTACCTGCGGCGCAAGCTCGCGCCGGAGGCGGTGAGCAGCGAGCGGGGGCGGGGGTACCGGGTGGAACGGTGATACGGATTCCGGCCATTCCGTTCTCCTTCGGGAAAGCGCCGAAGGCTCACTCCATTCTGGAATCCGTCCTTTTCCTGCTCTGCTGCGCAGCTCTACGAGTCCTTCCAGTCGGGTTTCGCAGTGATTGCATCACTGTTCAACCGGAATTCGTATGAGGGGGAGGCACTCCGCGGTCCGCGGTCCGCAGGAGAACATTCCCCGCGCCCCGCTTCCTGCGCACCGCGCCCCCCTTTCCCTGCGCGCCCGCCTCGCCCTCTGGGCCGCGCTGGCGACGGCGCTCGCGGTGGCGCTGGTGGCGGCGGGGCTGTTTTTCGTGGTGAACAGCTTTCTGTTCGCGGCGCAGCGGGACCGGCTGACCTCGGCGGTGGGGGTGGTGCAGGCGCGGGTGGCGGCGGAACTGGGCCGGGGCGACGACCTGCTGGCAGCCCTGCTGGGCGTGCAGGGCACCCTGGCCCCGGCGGACCTGGCGGCGATTGTGGACGCCGACCCCCAGACCCGCCAGCTCGACGTGCGGCTGCTCACGGCGGGGGGCGGCCGGGTCAGGATGCTGACCACCCCCCGCTTCCCGGAGGGCATTCCCACGGGCCTGCGGCCCGGCACGTACCGCCTGGGCGACCGCCTGGTGGCGGTGAGCGTGCTGGCTCGTGGCCGCGCCGAGCTGACCGTCGTGACCGACGCGCGGGCACTGGGCGAGGCACAGGCGGCCTTCGGGCGGGCGCTGTGGGTGCTGGTGCCGCTGGCGCTGGCCCTCGCGCTGGCCCTGGGCTGGACGGTGGCGGGGCGGCTGCTCGCGCCTGTGCGGACGCTGGAAGGCGCAGCGCGGGACATCGGGGCGGGGGGGAATCTGCGGCGGCCCGTCCCCGGCGCGGGCGAGGGCGACGAACTCGCGCGGCTGGCCCTGACCCTCCAGGAGACGTTTGCCCGCCTGGCCGACGCCCGCGACCGCGAGCAGGACTTCCTGCGGGCCGCCGCGCACGACCTGCGCAGCCCGCTGGCCGCCCTGACCGCGCGGGTGGACGCCACGCTGGCCCGCGACCGCAGCGCCGACCGTTACCGCGCCGAACTGCGTGAAATCGGAACGGACATCACCCGGCTGTCCGACCTGGCGAACCACCTGCTGCTGCTCGCGCGTGACCCGGCGGCCCTGACCCGCGAGGAGGTTCCCCTGCGCGACCTCGCCGCGGGGGCGGTGGACCGTGCCCGCGAGCTGAACCCGGAGGCCGACGTGGACCTGCTCGCCCCGCAGCCCGTCCGGGTGGCGGGGGACCGGGTGCTGCTGGGCCAGGCCGTCTGGAACCTGACGGCGAACGCGGCGCTGCACGCCCCCGGCGCGACCGTCACGGTCAGCGTCCGGGACGACGGGGCAGGCGGCGGCATCGTCGAGGTCCGCGACGACGGCCCCGGCGTGGAGGCGGCGGTGCTGGCGCGGCTGGGCGAGGCCTTTTACCGCCCCGACGCCAGCCGCAGCACCGGCGGGCATGGCCTGGGCCTCGCGCTGGTGCGCCGGGCGGCGGAACTGCACGGCGGCACGCTCACGCTGGACAGTGCCCCCGGTCAGGGCTTCACGGCCACGCTGCACCTGCCGGCCCGTCCCCTGCTTCCGGCAGGAGTGCTACCCTCTCCCGCATGACACAGCCTAGAGCCGGGCAATGGAGCGCCGTCGTGCTGGGCGGCGGCGACCCCGGCGACCCCTTCGCGGCGGCGCACGGCGTGCCCGTCAAGGCGCTGATTCCGGTGGGCGGCGAGCCGATGGCCCTGCATGTCCTGCGTGCCCTGCGCGCCAGCGGGCGCGTCTCACGCGTCGCCTACGTCGGCCCCACCCTCCCCGCGATGGACCCCCTGATCGACGAGCGCGTCACCGACCACGGCACCCTCCTGAGCAACCTGGAAGCCGGAGTGGAGGCACTCGCCGCTTCCGGCCTGCCAGGCGGCGAGCGCGTGCTGGTCGTCACGGCCGACATTCCGCTCGTCACGCCGGGGCACCTGGCCGAGGTGCTGGACGCCGCCCCCCCGGAGGCCGCCCTGGTCTACCCCGTGGTCCGCCGGGAGGACTGCGAGCGCGCCTTTCCCGGCGTCAAGCGCACCTATGCCCGCCTGCGGGAAGGCACTTTCACGGGGGGGAACGTCTTTCTGCTGGACCCGCGCCTGATCGGCCAGTTCCTGCCCCGGCTGCGCGAGGTGCTGGCCGCCCGCAAGGCCCCGCTGAAACTGGCGGGCCTGATCGGGCCGGGCATCCTGCTGAGGCTGGTCACGCGCCGCCTGACGGTGGCCGAACTCGAAGCGCGGGTCAGCGCCATCCTGGGCGTTCCGGCCCGCGCCCTGATCACCCCGCACGCCGCCATCGGCACCGACGTGGACAAGGACGCCGATCTGCGGCTGGCCGAAGCCCACCTGCCCCCCGGCGTGTCTGGCTCAAAAATCCCTGTCTAAGTTCTGAGGCCTGTGGCCTTGTCACGCCCCAGGGGGGTGTGCATACTGTGCCCCATGCCTCACGTCATCGTCAGCCCCTGCATCGGTGTCAAGGACCAGGCCTGCACCGAGGTCTGCCCCGTGGAGTGCATCTACGACGGCGGCGACCAGTTCGTGATTCACCCCGACGAGTGCATCGACTGCGGGGCCTGCGTGCCCGCTTGCCCGGTCAGCGCCATCTTCCCCGAAGAGGACGTGCCCGCCGGCGAAACCGAGTTCATCGTCAAGAACCGCGCCTTTTTCGGCCTCTGACGCCCGCTCGACGCCCTTCTCTGCCCCCGGCCCCGTGCCGGGGCATTTTTTTGGCCGGGTGCGAGGACGTGTTCCCCTTGCTCTGCCCCACCGGCCCCCGCTAGCATGGCGGCTGGTGCCCCCAGCCTGCCGAGCAGGTGCGGCGCTTCCCGAGAGGAGGTGATGACGTGAATCCCGAACCCCAGGCCGAGCAGGACCCGCCCAGTTTGGCCCCCACGCCATCCCACTCCCGGAGGACGCACCATGCAGGACACTGAACCCAGGGCGGCGCGGCCATGCTGACCTATTACCGCAGCATCGGCGGCAAGTTGCAGGTGATCGGCAGCTACATCGACGGCTGCTGGATCAACGCGACCGCCCCCACCGCCGAGGAACTCGCCCGCGTGAGCCGCGAGACGGGCCTCGACCTCGACTACCTGAGTTATCCCCTCGACCCCGACGAACGCTCCCGCTTCGAGCGCGAGGACGGCCAGCTGCTGATCATCATGCAGACCAGCTACCGGCTGGGCGAGGACAGCGACATTCCCTACGACACGGTGCCGCTGGGCATCCTGCACACCGACCACTGCCTCGTGACGGTGTGTGCCACCGAGAACCCGGTCGTGAACGACGTAGTGAGCGGCCTGGTGCGGCGCGTGTCCACCGTCAAGAAAAATCGCCTCACGCTGCAACTCTTTTTGCGCAACGCCCAGCGTTTCCTGATCGACGTGCGCCAGATCAACAAGCAGGTGGACCGCATCGAGGACCGCATGGAGACGGCCACCCGCAACCGGGAGCTGATGGACCTCCTCAAGCTCGAAAAGAGCCTGGTGTACTTCATCACCGGCCTCAAGGCCAACGAGGCCATGATGGAGCGCGTCAAACGCGACCGCATCTTCGAGATGTACGAGGAGGACTCGGATCTGCTCGACGACGTGCTGATCGAGAACCTCCAGGCCATCGAGATGGCGTCCATCGCCAGCAACATCCTGACCAGCATGGCGGGGGCCTTCGCTTCCGTTATCAGCAACAACGTCAACCAGGTCGTGAAGGTGCTCACGGTCACGACCATCCTGGTGGCGATTCCCACCCTGATCACCAGCATCTTCGGCATGAACGTGCCGCTGCCCCTCCAGCAGAACCCCGAGGGCATGTGGATTGTGCTGAGCATCGCCAGTCTGCTGTCCGCCACCCTGGCGTTCCTGTTCTACCGCTGGCGGGTGTTTTGAGGGGAGCGGTCCGCTTTGAGCCGTCAGCTTCCCGTTCTGACCTCCAGGTGCGCCTATGACTGACCCCCGCCACGGCACCCGCTTCGGCGTCTACCTCTGTCCCCCGGCGGGCGACCCGTACTACGAATTGGGCAGCGGGCTGCTCGGCTTCGACGTGCGCGCGGGGCGCGAAGTGGCGTTGCCGGACTTCCTGCGCCCGGAATGGCAGACGGAGGCCGGGCCGTATGGGCTGCACCTGACCGTCGTGGAGGGGTTTTACACCGACCCCGCCTGGTGGCCGCAGATCGAGGCGGAGGTGCGGGCCTGCCTTGCCTGCCTGACGCCCGGCGCGGTCCTCACCCTGACAGGCGGGCGGGTGGAGGCCTGGGACGACGGGGCCACCTGGGTGCATCGCCTGGACGCCAGCGGCGCGCTGCTGGTGCTGCATACGCTGCTGCTGGCGCGGCTCGCGCGGTTCGTGACCGCCTCGCCCTTTGCCGGGCAGGTGGCGGCGGGGAAGTACGCCGAGCCTTTTCAGCAGGCCAGGTTGCGGCTCCTCCACACGCCGCGCGGGCTGGATTCCTGGCAGCCCCACTTCACGCTGGTGCAGCCCTACGGCGGCCCGGACCCGGCGGGCCTGCGCGCCCGGCTGGAGGCCCTGACCGCGCCGCACCACGCCCAGACCTTTCGCTCGGTGGCCCTCTTCGAGAAGCGGGCGGGCGAAGAGAGGTGGCGGGTGCGGGCCGACCTGCCCCTCGGCACTGTGCCCCCGCCGGGACGGCGGGGCACCCCCCAAACGGCGTGATGCTCACGCGGGCGGGCCGCGCCTCGCCTACACTCGGCGGGTGACGAGGAACGCGGAAACAGGCGAAAACGGGAGCGGGATGCGGGTGGTCGTGGCGACCGGGAACGCCGGAAAGGTGCGCGAAATCGCCGAGGCGCTTCCGGGCCTGAGCTGGCAACTGGAGGGCCTGGGCGGCCTGCCTCTGCCCGAGGAAACCGGCACCACCTACGAGGAGAACGCGGCCCTCAAGGCCTGCGCGGCAGCGATGGCCCGCGGCCTGCCCGCCCTGGCCGACGACTCGGGGCTGGAGGTCGCGGCCCTGGGCGGGCAGCCCGGCGTGTACAGCGCCCGCTTCGGGGGCCGTGACAGCGACCTCGAACGCAATCTCTACCTGCTCGAAAGGCTGCGTGGGGCGGCCGACCGCCGCGCGAAGTTCGTCTCGGTGGTGATGCTCGCCTATCCCGACGGCCACCTGGAAACCTACCGCGGCGAGATGACCGGCACCCTGCTGGAAGGCCCCCGCGGCGAGAATGGCTTCGGCTACGACCCCCTCTTCGTCCCCGACGGCGAGACCCGCACCCTGGCCGAGATGACCGTGGCCGAGAAGCGCGCTCTCAGCCACCGGGGCCGGGCACTGACCGCGCTGATGGAGGCGCACCGCGACGGGCCGCCCGCCCGCGACCTGACCCCCGTGGAGTGAAACCAGGACCAGGGCGGCCGTCCGCCAGCCGCCTAGCCCTGGCCCTGAGCGTGTTCCCGCACGTCGTTCTTCAGCCGCATCAGGATGGCTCCCATGCCGCGCAGGCGCATCGGCGTGATCAGTTCGCTGAGGCCCATGTCCATGTAGAACTGGTCGGGCACGTTCAGGATCGTCTCGGGCGACTCGCCATTGAGCGCCTCGCGCAGGATGCCCGCGTAGCCGCGCACGGTGGGCGCTTCCTCCGGCACCTTGAAGTGCATGTTCACGCCGCCCTCGCCGTTCTGCTCCGTGACCAGAAAGAACGGGCTGGCGCATTCGGGCACCGGCTGGAGGAACTCCGGGTGCTCCACGTACTTCTCGGGCAGGGGCGGCAGCTTCTTGCTGTACTCCAGCAGGGCCTGGAGGCGCAGCGGCTTGGGCGCGCTGCGAAACAGGGTCACGATGTTCTGGAGCTTCTCGGGCAGGGGCGCGGCGTCCGTCATGCGGTCACTGTACCCCCGCCGCCGGGCGGGTTATGGTGAGGCCTGTCCAGTTGACCTTTTTGGTCAATGAATGGCCCGCGCAGGTACAATCAGCTCCGAACGCCTGAAGGAGGCACACATGGAATACGCGAAAGACGTGCTGGTCAGCACAGACTGGGTGGCCCAGAACCTCAGCACCCCCGGCGTCCGCCTGATCGAGGTGGACGAGGACATCCTGCTCTACGACACCGGCCACATCCCCGGCGCGGTGAAGGTGGACTGGCAGCAGGATTTCTGGGACCCGGTCATGCGCGAGTTCATCCAGCCCGGGCAGCTTGCCGAACTGCTGGGCCGCCTGGGCCTCCGCGAGGGCGACACCATCGTGCTGTACGGCGATAAGAGCAACTGGTGGGCCGCCTACGCCTACTGGTTCCTCAGCTACAACGGCGTGCAGGGCCTCAAGCTGATGAACGGCGGCCGCCAGAAGTGGGTCGCGGAGGGCCGCGAACTCACCACCGATGCGCCCAGCTATGAGCCGACCCAGTACGCCGCCCTGCACCGCGACGAGAGCCTGCGCGCCTACCGTGACGAGGTGAAGGCGCATATCGAGGCCGTGCGCGGCGGCCAGGGCGCGATGGTGGATGTCCGCAGCCCCGACGAGTTCTCCGGCAAGGTCACGCACATGCCCAACTATCCCCAGGAAGGCGTGCTGCGCGGCGGCCACATTCCCGGCGCACGCAACATCCCCTGGGCACGCGCCACCAACGAGGACGGCACCTTCAAGAGCGCGGACGAACTGCGCGACCTCTACGCGGGCGAGGGCGTGACCCCCGACAAGGACGTGATCGCCTACTGCCGCATCGCGGAACGCTCCAGCCACAGCTGGTTCGTGCTGCGCGAGCTGCTGGGCTACCCGCAGGTCCGCAACTACGACGGCTCCTGGACCGAGTGGGGCAACGCGGTCGGGATGCCGATTGAAAAGACCTACAGCGAGGCCTGAGCCGGAATCCGTACGAGGGCACAAAGGGCAGGGAGTATGAGGGCAGAGGCCCGGCGCTCCCTGCCCTTTTTTTGCTGCCTGCTGGGGGGTTCTTCACGTCCCCCCCTCCGGTCAGGGGAAGCGGAGGGGGGCCGCGTGCCGCTAAGGTAGAGACATGAAGTTCCTGATTCTCATCGCTCTTCTGGTGGGCGTGGTTCTGTTCCTGCGCATGCGGAAACGGTCGGCGGGGCAAGCGTCCTCGGGGAGTACCCAGCCCCCCGGCACCGCCGGGCTGGACGAGGAGACGGCGCTCAGGCCCGACATCGACCCGGCGGCCCTGGCCGCTGCACGGGCCAGCATCACGCCCGCCGTACCCGATGAGATTCTGTCCGACGCCCTGCTGGACGCCACCCCCAAACAACTCGCCACCCTGATCGCCTCCGTGCCCACCGACGTGATGGCCGCCGCCGTGGGCCACGACGCCTCCACGCAGCCCAGGACCCAGGCCCGCGCCGAGGACCTCGCGCAGCTTCGCAAGGTGGGCGAGGCCGTGGACGACCTGGAAATCTGGAGCTTCGGCGAGAAGAACTGATACCAACTTCAGGTGAGGCGTAGACGAACCGGAGCGGAGCGAGAAGAAGAAAAGACCGGCTTGCGGCGATGGACCATGAGCGAGTCCGCCTACGTTGCTCGCGGCAAGAAAGGCGAAGGGCCGCCCCTGAGCCTCTAGCCACCGAGAACATCCGGTGTTTTGTCCGGGTGTTCTGGAATCAGAGCAAGTTGGGATGAGGCCATGGACCAGGGCGAAGTCAGGCGGGCCATTTTCAACATTTACGGTGCGGACGAGTGCCGCCTGCGGGTAGATATCCTGGCAAGCGGGCGCGTCCGCCTGCGCCTGCGGACGGGCCGCGGTACCCACGACTGGACCTGTGAGACGCTGGAGGAGTTGCCCTGGCTGGCGCTGGAGGCCGACCTGCCCGCCGACCTCTCCGAACAACTGCGGTGGGAACTGGACCTGATGGGCCTGCGGGGGATGTGAGCGGAAGCGTCCCCCGCCTGCTGCTGCCAGATACTGTGTTCATGCGTTCCATCGCTGACGTGCGTGCCGCCTGCGCTGCCCTGCCAGGGTCGTGCGAGACGTTTCCCTTCGACGCCACCACCCTGGTCTTTAAAGTCGGCGGGAAGATGTACGCCCTGACCGACATCACGGGCGACCCGGTGACCCTCAGCCTGAAGGTGCGGCCCGAACGGGGTGATGACCTGCGCGCCGGATATCCCGCCATCGTGCCGGGGTATCACCTCAACAAGCGCCACTGGGTGACCGTCACGCTGGATGGCACGGTGCCCGAGGCTCTGCTCCATGACCTGCTGACCGGAAGTCATGCCCTCGTCCTGAGCAGCCTGACGCGGGCACAGCGGGCCGAGCTGGGGCTGGTGTAGGGGAGGGGGCCGGCTGTTTGCCTCCTTCCCCCGCTTCCGGGGTGTTCTGGCCTTGAACTCTGGGAGCCGCTCTGGTGGGCAGCAAACGGTTCTGGCGTGCCGTATGAGCTGGAAACCTTCCCGCCGAGGGAGTTGCACAGACGGACGCCAAACACCCATCCCCTGAGCCTGTCCTGAGAACAGTGACAGGAGGGAAGGACGATCACGGTTTTTCACAACCTGTACGTGTACGTTTAGGTTTATGTCTACTCCTTCCTCTCTCCATCCTGCTGCCAGCGCGGACGTGGGGTCGTCGGCGCGGCAGGGCGTCGCGGCCTGGGCCATTACGGCGGCGTGCCTGATCGTCTTTATGGGTATCGGTGTGGTGGACCCCATCCTCCCGGAGATTGGGCACCAACTGGGTGCAACGCCGACGCAGGTCGAGCTGCTCTTTACCACCTACCTGGGCGTGATGGCCGTGATGACGCTGTTCGCCGGGAACATCGGCACGCGCCTGGGCCGCCGCCGGGTGGCGCTGCTCGGCCTCGCGCTGATTGCCGTCTTCGCCCTCGCCTGCGGCCTGAGTGGCAGCATTCCCGCGCTGGCGGTGTTCCGGGGGGGCTGGGGCCTGGGCAGCGCGCTGTTCACACCCACCGCGCTGGTGCTGCTGCTGGCGCTGATCGGGCACGCGGAAAAGGCCATCATGCGCTACGAGGCCGCCATCGGCCTGGGCATGAGCATGGGGCCGCTGCTGGGCGGCGTGCTGGGCAGCCACGGCTGGCGCTTTCCCTTTCTGGGGGCCGCCGCACTGATGCTGCTGGCCCTGGCCGCCGTCGCGGTCTTCGTGCGGGTACCGGAGAAGCGGGAACCGGTGCGCCCGGTCGGGGACGTGTTCCGCGCGTACCGCCACCCCGCCTTTCTGGCTGTCGGTATCACGGGGCTGCTGTACTACTTCGGGTTCTTCCTGCTGCTGGGCTACACGCCGCTCTTTCTGCACCTCAGCACCCTGGGGCTGGGCCTGACCTTTTTCGGCTGGGGCCTCCTGCTGGGGCTGGGCAGCACCCTGCTGGCGGAGCGGCTGCTGCACCGGGTGCGCGCCAGCCGAATCGTCATCGGGGCGCTGGCGGGCCTCACGCTGCTGTTCGTGCTGCTGGGGTTCGCGCCCCTGGCGAGCGGCGTGAAGATTGCGCTGGTCGTCCTCAGCGGCACCCTCTTCGGCCTGATGAACGCCCTGCTGACCACCCTCAGCGTAGAGGTCAGCCACATGCCCCGCGCCACGGCCACCAGCGCCTACAACTTCCTGCGCTGGCTGGGGGCGGCCGCCGCACCCGTGACCAGCGGAGTCGTGGCCGAGCGTCTGGGCGCGCCCGTGCCCTACGCCTTCGGGGCCGTGGCGGTGGCGCTCGCCGTGCTGCTGATGGCCCTGGCCGCCCGCCCCATCGACGCGGCGCGGTCCAGCGACCCGCACGTTCACTGACTTGAGGGCGGTGCCCAGAAGGGTAGTTTCTGGGCCGAACGGAGTGAGAAACCGTAATGAGGGCAGCGCGAAGTGGAGTTGCTGCCAAGACACGCGGCAACTTCACTTCGCGCTGCCCTAGACTGTTCCCCATGACTGGCCCGGCCACCCCCGACGACATCCCCCGCTACCGTGTGGGCGAGGTCGCCGCGCGGCTGGGCCTCACGCTGCGGACCCTGAAGTACTACGAGGAACTGGGCCTCGTCACGCCGGGGCGCAGCGGCAGCCGCTACCGCCTGTATTCGGAGGCGGACGTGGCCCGATTGGAGCGCGTGCGGCGGATGCGGGCGCTGGGCCTCAGCCTGGACACCATCCGCGCCACCTTCTCCCAGCCCCAGGAACGCGACCCGGAAGGCCGCCAGGTGCTGACGCCGGAGGCCCTGCAAGCCCTGGAAACCGACCTGAGCGGCCAACTGGCCGTGTTGACCCAGCGCATCACGGCGGCCGAACGCGAACTGCGCGACGCCCGCGCCCTGCGCCGCGACCTGGAACGCGACCTCGCGTACGTGCGGCGGCGGCTGAGCGGGGCACAGGTGGGCGAACTGCTGCGCGAGACGGAGGCGGGCCGGGGTGAA
>NZ_BAABRP010000009.1:0-70000 GCF_039545055.1 Deinococcus carri | reverse complement strand
GTATAGGCCGATGGCGAGCTGCCCCAGCGTGAACAGCAGGGCGGTCACGGCGCTGCCCACCCACACCTCGCGCCACTGGAGCTTGACGGCGGGCAGGAACTTGTAGATCAGGGCGAACACGGGGGTGAGCAGCAGGACACTCAGCAGCGCCGTGCCCGCCCGCACGAAAAAGGCCCCCGCGCCAATCCGGTCGCCCAGGTGCTGCGCGATGGCCGAGAGGTAGGTGTTCAGACCCAGGAAGGCGATCAGAATCAGGCCGATGCCCAGGATCAGCCCAAAGGACACTACCCGCGTCTGCACGATTTTCAGAAAGCCCCCCGGCGGCGGCGGATCGGCCCCCCACATGCTGCTCAGGGCGTCCTGAAGCTGCACGAAAAGGCCGGTCGCCCCCATGAACAGCGTCACGAAGCCGACGATGCTGGCGACCAGCGAGCCGCGCTGAATGCCTTCCTGGTTGGACACCAGACTGCGCAGGAAGGCGGCGGTGTCCTGGCCCACGTTCTGCGCGATGGTGCTTTCAGGGCCGACCAGTTGCTGCACGACCTGCTGGTCCGAGAGAAAGAATCCCGCGATGGCGACCGCGAACAGCAGCAGCGGCGCGATGCTGAACAGGGCGTAGTAGGCGATGGCCGCCGCCAGCCGCGGGGCCTTGTCCTGCCCGAAGGCCAGCGCCGCCTCCCGGATCAGGGTCCAGAGGTCCGAGAACTTCATGCCGGCAGTCTACGGGGCCGCCGCAGCCGCGCCAGCGCACCGCCCCACGGGGATTCCTTTACGGATGGAGCAGCCGGATGGGACGACCAGATAGGGCGGGCGGATGGGGCGGCCGCCGCCTGGAATGTCCGGGTGCCCCCGCCCCCTGCTAGCCTCTTGCCATGCGTCCCATTCCGGCAGGTTTCACCCAGACCCTGACCGTCACCGTGACGGACGAGATGACCGTGCAGTTCGCGGAACTCGGCGCGGTGCATCCCGTGTACGCCACCTACTGGCTGGCCCGGCACTTCGAGGAGGCGGGGCGCAAGATCATCCTGCCCTTTCTGGAAGACGGTGAGGGCGGCATCGGGACCGACGTGCAGGTCACGCACACCGCCAGCGCCCTGCCCGGCATGACCGTCACCGTGACCGCCACCTTCGAGCGGATGGAGGGCCGCCGCATCCTCTGCACCCTGCGCGCCGTCTCCGAACTGGGCGACGAGATCGGGCACGGCACGACCGGCCAGATGGTGCTGCCCCAGGCCAAGATCGACGCGAATTTCGAGCGGCTGCGCGGGCGCTGGCAGGCGCGGCAGGCCGAGGACGCATGAACCCGCCCCGGCCACTGAACATCGCGGATGTGCCGGGGCGCGAGCTGGTCACGGCGTCCGGGGAGCGGCTGTCGCTGGCGCGGTCCCTCTCCGGCCCCTTCGGTCTGCGGGGGCTGCTGGTCCATCACGAGGTCCTGCTGCCGGGCCGCCGCGCTTCGGGCCTGCACTTCCACAGCCAGAAGGAGGAAGCCTCCTCCGTCCTGGCGGGGCAGCCGTCGGTGTGGACCGGAGCGGAGTTCGTGGACCTCGTCCCCGGCGACTTCATCGGCTTTCCGCCCTCGCCGGACGCGCCGCACCTGCTGGTCAACCGTTCGGATGCCCCCGCCACCATCCTCACCATCGGCACCTGCCCCCCGGACGACGAGATCACCTTTCTGCCGCTGCCGGAGCGTGGCTAAGCCAGACTTTCTTGCATTGCGTAAAAAACCTGTACATGGTCTGGAATATGTTCGGCGTGTCTGGGCTAGACTCCTCGCGTCATGCCTGAAGCTCCCCGCGTCTCCCGCTACTATGACGTGAAGCGTGACGAGAACGGCCACCGTTACCTGGACGTGAACGTGACCGGCTTCTCGCTGCTGCATATTCCCCTGCTGAACAAGTCCACCGGGTTTACCCGCGAGGAACGCCGCGCGCTCGGGCTGGAGGGCCTGGTGCCGCCGCACCACAGCACCCTGGAGGAACAGAAGGACCGCACCTACCTGCGCTACCTCCAGCAGGCCACCGACCTCGACAAGCACGAGTTCCTGCGCGCCCTCCAGGACCGCAACGAGGTGCTGTTCTACGCGCTGTTCACCGACCACCTCGAAGAGATGCTGCCGATCCTCTACACCCCGACCGTGGGCGAGGCGGTGCGGGTCTTCTCGCACATCTACCGCTACCCGCGCGGCTTTGCCGTCAGCACCGAGGACGTGGGCCGGGTGGACGAGCTGCTGGAAAACGTGCCCCTCAACGACGTGCGGATGATCGTGGCGACCGATTCCAGCGCGATTCTGGGGATTGGGGACCAGGGCTTCGGCGGCATGGCGATTTCTATCGGCAAGCTGAGCCTCTACACCGCGGCGGGTGGCGTCGGCCCCGACAAGACGCTGCCGGTCGAGCTGGACGTGGGCACCGACCGCCAGGACCTGATCGACGACCCCCTCTATCTGGGCGTCCACCACAAACGCCTGACAGGTGTGGAATACGACGAGTTTCTCGACCAGTTCGTCGAGGCGACGGTCGCCCGCTACCCCAAGGCGATCATCCAGTGGGAGGACTTCGCGCGCGGCACGGCCTTCCGGGTGCTGGAGCGCTACCGCAAGGTCGTACCCAGCTTCAACGACGATATTCAGGGCACCGGGGCGATGGCGCTGGCCGGCCTGATCAGCGCGAGCCGCCTGAAGGGGGAGCGGCTGACCGACCAGACCTTCGTGGTGGTGGGCGCGGGGGCGGGCGGCATCGGCGTGGCGATGGCGATTCGCCAGGGCCTGATGCGCGAGGGGCTGGGCTACCCCGAGGCAAACGCCCGCGTGTTCGTCGTGGACCGCTATGGCCTGCTGATGCATGGGCAGCCCGGTCTGGAAGACCATCAGCTCTCCTTTGCCCGCCGCCCCGAGGACGTGGCGGGCTGGACCTGTGAGGGCGAGTGGCCGACCCTGCACGAGACGGTCGTGAACGCCCGCGCCACGGCCCTCCTGGGCCTGACCGGCGTCCCCGGCCTGTTCCGCCAGCCCACGGTCGGGGCCATGCTCGCGCACACCCCGCGTCCCATCGTGTTTCCCCTCTCCAACCCCACCAGCAACGTGGAGGCGCAGCCCGCCGACCTGCTGCGCTGGACGGACGGCGCGGCCATCGTCGCCACCGGCAGTCCCTTTCCCGACATCGAGCATGGGGGGCAGATGCACGCGGTGGGGCAGGGCAACAACGCCTTTATCTTCCCCGGCCTGGGCTTCGGGGCCGTGATCAGCCGCGCCCGCGAGATCACCGACGGCATGGTGATGGAAGCCGCGCAGACCCTTGCGGACGAGACGGCGGCTTACGGGAACCGCGTCTACCCGCCCGTGAGTGCCATCCGCGAACTCAGCCTGAAGGTCGCGGTGCGCGTGGCCCGCCAGGCCATCCGCGAGGGCGTGTGCGCCGAGCGCCGCGTGCGCAACCTCACCGACGACGAGCTGGAGGCGTTCGTGCGGGGCCGCCAGTGGGTGCCCAAGTACCTGCCGCTGAGGAAGGCGGCGGGGGCGCGGGACTGAACAGGAGGAACGTCTTCCCGCCATTCGGCCCATGCTCCCGGCGTCAGACTGCGGCAGACTCCCAGAATGTTCACCCTGCGTCCGACCACGCCTACTGACGTTGTTCCCATCCAGGCCCTGCTCCACGCCGTCTGGAACAGGGACGAGGGGGCCATCGCTTACCACGGCGGCGGGCGCGTTCCGGGCGTGGTGGCGCTGGAGGATGGGCAGCCCATCGGGTACGCATCCCCCCGGCGCGGCACCCTGCACCCCACACACCTGTATGTGGGCGTCCACGTTCACCCGGACACACGGCGGCGGGGAGTCGGCTCAGCCCTGTGGGAGGCAGTTACGCAAGGCATCAGCAGCAGCCTGAAAACCGCGACCTATGCCACTCAGCCCGAAGCCGTGCGTTTTCTGGAACGCCGGGGCCTGCGCGTGAGCCTGGAAACGCACCTGCCGACCCTCGACCCCGCCCTGCTGAATGGGGGGGTGGTGGACCGCTGGGCTGGAGCCGCGCGTGCCCTGGGCTACGACCTGCTCCCGATGACCGCCCTCACGGGGCCGGAGGTACGCCGCGACCTCACCCGCCTGCATCTGGACGTGTACGCCCACACGCACCGCCACGATCCGCCCGCTGCGTCGTCGCTGGAGGAGGCAGAGGAGGACTTTCTGGAGGGTGACCTCCAGCCCGCCTGGCTCTGGGCAGCGCGGCGGTCGGGGAAGCTGGCGGGGGTGTCCAGCGTTCGCACCACCGACGACCCGGTGGGCGGCGACCTGGGCTGGTTTGGGGTGACGGCCGAACACGCCGCGGACGGCGCGGCCCTCACCCTGGCCCTGACGGGGTTGGCCCTGCGTGCGGCCGGGAGAGACGGCGTGCGCGAGGTGGCCGCCGAACTCGACAGCGCCGATCCCAACGCCCGGCATCTGCTGGCCGCGCTGCCCTGGCAGGCGGGCCGCATCTGGCTCACCTTCACCTCCGCCCCGCCCGTCTAGCCCGCTCCCCTAGGGGTGACGCGCCCCACGCGGGAAGGCTGGCTACGCTGGGCCATGGCCCATATTTCCCGTTACTACGACGTGCAACGCGATTCTGCCGGACACCGCGTTCTGGAGGTGCGCGTCACCGGCTTTCCGCTGCTGCACCTGCCGCTGCTGAACAAGAGCACCGCCTTCACCGAGGAGGAACGCCGCCTGCTGGGGCTGGAGGGCCTGCTTCCGCCCGGCGTCAGCACGCTGGAGGAGCAGAAGGAGCGGGCCTACCTGCGCTTCCGCCAGCAGGGCGCACCGCTGGAAAAGCACGCCTACCTGCGCAACCTCCAGGATTACAACGAGGTGCTGTTCTTCGCGCTGCTCGAAGACCACGTCGAGGAGATGCTGCCCATCATCTACACCCCGACCGTGGGCGAGGCGGTGCAGCAGTTCTCGCGGCTGTACCGCTATCCACGCGGCTTTGCCATCAGCACGGCACACGTCGATCGGGCGCGTGAGCTGCTGGAGAACGTCCACCAGCAGGACGTGCGGATGATCGTGGCGACCGATTCCAGCGCGATTCTGGGGATTGGCGACCAGGGCTTCGGCGGCATGGCGATCAGCATCGGCAAGCTGAGCCTCTACACCGTCGCGGGGGGGGTGGGGCCGGACAAGACGCTGCCGGTCGAGCTGGATGTGGGGACCAGCCGCCAGGATTTGATCGAGGACCCCCTCTACCTGGGTGCCCGCCACGCCCGGCTGACCGGCGAGGCCTACGACGCTTTTATCGACGCCTTTGTGCGTGCCGTGCAGGATCGCTACCCCAAGGCGATCATCCAGTGGGAGGACTTCTCCAAGGACACGGCCTTCCGGGTGCTGGAGCGTTACCGCAAGGTCGTGCCCTCCTTCAACGACGACATTCAGGGCACGGGCGCGGTCACGCTGGCGGGCGTGCTGCGGGCCTGTGCCCTGAAGGGTGAGCGGCTGCGCGATCAGGTCGTGGCTATCCACGGGGCCGGGGCGGGCGGCGCGGGGGTGGCCGCCGCCATCCGCGAGGGGATGCGCCGCGAGGGCCTCACGGAGGACGAGCTGGCCCGCCGGGTCTTCGTGCTCGACTCGCGCGGCCTGCTCACGGATGACCGCCACCTGGAGGACTACAAGCAGCCCCTCGCCACCCCGCAGGCGGTCACGGCGGGCTGGTCCGGCACCGACCTGCTGAGCGTGGTGCGGGAGGGCGGGGTGACCGTGCTGCTGGGCCTCAGCGGGCAGGGCGGCATCTTCAACGAACCCATCGTGCGCGCGGTGCAGGCCAACACGGCTCGCCCCATCGTGTTTCCCCTCTCCAACCCCACCGCCAACACCGAGGCACTGCCGGAGGACGTGCTGCGCTGGACGGACGGGGCGGCGCTGGTGGCGACCGGCAGCCCCTTCGCCCCGGTGGAGCTGAACGGCCAGACGCACGCCATCGGGCAGGGCAACAACGCTTTCATCTTCCCCGGTCTGGGCTTCGCCGCCGTCCTGACCCGCGCCCACGAGATCACGGACGGGATGGTCGCGGAAGCCGCCTATGCCCTGGCCGACTTCACCGCCCGCGAGTACCCGGAGCGCACCTACCCCCCCACCCGCGCCCTGCGTGACGCCAGCCGCGCGGTGGCCCTGCGCGTGGCCCGCCAGGCCCTGGAGGAAGGCGTCGCCCAGGAGGAGAAGGTGCAGGGCCTTGACGATAACGGCCTCGCCGCCTTTATCGAGCGCCGCTTCTGGCTGCCGAAGTACCTGCCGTACCGCACGGCACAGGGGGCGGGGCCGGACCTGGGGTAATACGGATTCCGATTGAAGGGTGTTGAAAACACCCGGAAATCCGACCAGAGGGAGAAGGAACAAGGGCGGATTTCGGGAGATGGATGAACAGGCGGTGCCCTCCCGACTGTTCAGGAATTGGACGGAATCCGTATCAGTGGCAGCCAGCGACCAGCGGCCAGCCCAAACAGAAAAGCCCCCGCCAAAGCGGAGGCTCTTTTGTTGCTGGAAGCTGTTTGCTGGCTGCTGGAAGCTCCTACGCCCCCGGCTGCGTCACGTCCCGCCCCTGGGTGGGGGGAATCGTGGCGGGCTGTTCCCCGGTGGCGGGCAGCAGCACCAGATCCAGCACCTCGCCCACGCGCTCGACGGTGTGAATCCGCAGCTCGCCCCGGATGCTGTCGGGCACGTCCTGAAGGTTCGGCTCGTTGTCCGCCGGGATGATCACTTCCCGGATACCGCCCTGGTGCGCGGCGAGCAGCTTCTCCTTGACGCCGCCGATGGGCAGCACGCGGCCACGCAGGCTGATCTCACCGGTCATCGCCACGTCCAGCCGCACCGGGCGGCCCGTCACCGCGCTGATGACGGCGGTGGCAATCGTGATGCCCGCGCTGGGGCCGTCCTTGGGCGTCGCGCCGTCGGGGAAGTGGACGTGCAGGTCGAGCTTCTTGTGGAACTCGGGGTCCGCGCCGTACTGGTGGGCGTGGGCGCGCAGGTAGGCGACCGCCGCCTGCACCGATTCCTTCATCACGTCCCCCAGCGAGCCGGTCATGCTGATCTTGCCGCTGCCGGGGGTGGCGAGGGCCTCCACCATCAGCATGGTGCCGCCCACGCTGGTCCAGGCCAGGCCCTGCGCCACGCCGACCTGGGGTTCTTTTTCCATCTTGTCGGGCCGGTGCAGCGGCACGCCGAGGTAGGCGGGGACATCGGCGGCGTCAATCACCTTGAGGCCTTCCCAGGGCTGTTCGAGCAGTTCGCGGGCCGCCTTGCGCGCCAGCTTGCTGATCTGGCGGTCGAGGTTGCGCACGCCGCTCTCGGCGGTGTACTCCTCCACGATGCGGTTCAGCGCCGCGTCGGTGATCTCCAGCTTGCCGGTCAGGCCGTGCGACTTGATCTGGCGGGGCACCCGGTAGCGCTTGGCGATCTCCACCTTCTCCTGCTGGGTGTAGCCGGGGATGTTGATGACTTCCATGCGGTCCAGCAGCGGGCGCGGGATGGTCTGGAGGCTGTTGGCGGTGGTGATGAACATCACCTGCGAGAGGTCGTAGGGCACTTCCAGGTAGTGGTCCTGGAAGGTGTGGTTCTGCTCGGGGTCAAGCACTTCCAGCATCGCGCTGGAGGGATCGCCGCGCCAGTCGCTGCTCATCTTGTCGATCTCGTCGAGCAGGATGATCGGGTTGGTCACGCCCGCCGTCTTCATCGCCTGGATGATGCGGCCGGGCATCGAGCCGATGTAGGTGCGGCGGTGGCCGCGAATCTCGGCCTCGTCGCGCACGCCGCCCAGGGCCATGCGGACGAACTTGCGGTTGAGGCTGCGGGCGATGCTCTTGCCCAGCGAGGTCTTGCCGACGCCGGGAGGGCCGACTAGCACCAGGATCGGCGCGCGCAGCTCGGCGTCGTCGGTGCGTTCCTCGGCGGCACGCTCGCGGCGCTGCTCCTCGGTCTCGCCTTCCTTGTGGGTGAGCTGGCGCACGGCCAGGAACTCCAGGATGCGGTCCTTCACGTCGCCCAGCGCGTAGTGGTCGGCGTCGAGGATGTCACGGGTGCGGGCGATGTCGAGGATTTCCTCGTCGCGCTTGCTCCACGGCACATCGATCAGCCACTCGATGTAGTTGCGGACCACCGTGCCCTCGGGGCTGCCGCCGGGCGTGCGCTCCAGGCGCTGGAGTTCCTTGAGGGCCTTGTCCTTGACCGATTCGGGCATCCCCGCGGCCTCGATCTTCTCGCGCAGGGCCTCGACCTCGGCGGGGCCTTCCTCGCCGCCGCCCAGCTCCTTGCCGATGGCCTTCATCTGCTCGCGCAGGTAGTACTCGCGCTGGTTGGCGTCCATCTGTTCCTTGACGCGCCCGGCGATCTTCTTGTCCATGTTGAAGCGCTCGGTGTCGCGCGTCAGCAGCCGTAGCACGGCTTCCAGGCGGTCACGCGGCGAGATGGCCGAGAGGACTTCCTGCTTCTCCTCGGGGGTCCAGGTGGCGTGGTGCGCAACCTGATCGGCCAGTGCGCCGGGGTCGGTGAGGTTCTTCAGGCCCTCAAGCTGGTAGTTGTCCAGGCGCAGGTTCTTGTTCTGGCGCTGGTATTCCTCGAAGGACGCCTTGACCTCGCCCGCCAGCACCTGCACCTCACGGCCTTCCAGCTCGGTCGCGGGGGCGGCGGCGGCCTGCGTCTCGGCGCGCACGCGCAGGTAGGCGCTGGGCACCTCGTCCAGCACCCTGGCGCGCTCCTGGGCCTCGACTAGTACCTGATAGGTGTTGTCGGGCATGCGGACCACCTGCTTGACCACACCCAGCACGCCCATGTCGTACAGCTCGGCGCGGGTGGGGTCGTCGGTGCGGGCGTCACGCTGGGTCAGCAGCAGCACGCGGCGGTCGGAGGCCTGCGCCTCGTCCACGGCGCGCTTGCTCTTGGGCCGCCCCACATCGATGTTCATGGTGATGCCGGGCAGGAGGACCATATTTCTGAGGGCGACTACGGGAAGTTCCCAGATCATGCTTGCTCCTTGAAACCGGAACCGGAAAAGGCCCGGGGAAGAGGTGAGTCTAACGCGGGGAGCCGGGCACCTGCGGCGGTCTCACTTGACCTCCCGGTGGGAAAAGACACCCCGCCCACGATGTCCCCAGATTCTAGGGAGGTGGGCGGGTCGGTGCTGTAATCTATGTTGCGTTTAGGCAGACTTCTTGAGTCCCTTAGACTCAATCAGCGCCAGCGGGTGGTCGATGTTCTCGGCGTCGAAGTGCAGTTCGGTGAGGCCGTCGATGGGCAGCTCGAACAGCAGGTCGGTCATGGCCTTTTCCAGCACGGCCCGCAGGCCGCGTGCGCCGGTCTTGCGGTCCTTGGCGCGGTGCGCCACCTCGCGCAGGGCGGCGTCGGTGAAGGTGAGGTCCACTCCCTGGAAGCCGAACAGCGCCTGGTACTGCTTGACGATGGCTCCCTGCGGCTCGGTCAGAATCCGCACCAGCGCATCCTCGTCGAGGTCCTGAAGCTGCACGACCAACGGCAGGCGGCCCACGAACTCCGGGATCAGCCCGAACTTCACCAGGTCTTCCGGCAGGAAGCGCAGTTCTTCCTTCTCCTCGCCGCGGTGCTCGGCCCCGAAGCCCACCGCACGCACGTTGGTGCGGGTGCGGGCAATCTCGGCCATGCTCTCGAAGGCCCCGCCCACGATGAACAGGATGTTTTTCGTGTTCACCTGCACCAGTTCCTGCTGCGGGTGCTTGCGGCCCCCCTGCGGCGGCACCTGCGCGACCGTGCCCTCGATGATCTTCAGCAGCGCCTGCTGCACGCCCTCGCCGCTCACGTCGCGGGTGATGGAGGTGCCCTCGGACTTGCGGGCGATCTTGTCGATCTCGTCGATGTAGATGATGCCGCGTTCGGCGGCGGACACGTCGTACTCGGCGGCCTGGAGGAGGCGCACGATCACGTTCTCCACGTCGTCGCCCACGTACCCGGCTTCTGTCAGTGTGGTGGCGTCGGCAATCGCAAAGGGCACCTCCAGCATCTCGGCCAGCGACTGCGCCAGCAGCGTCTTGCCAGTGCCGGTGGGGCCGATCAGCAAGATGTTGCTCTTCTGGAGGTTCACGTCGGGGTGCGCGAGGCGCTGGTAGTGGCTGACCACCGCAACGGCCAGCGCCTTTTTGGCCTCGTCCTGCCCGATCACGAACTCGTCGAGGTAGGCCTTGATCTCCTTGGGGCTGGGCAGCTCGTCGAGCGTGAACTCGCTGCCCGCCTTCTTGTTCTGCTTGACGAGTTCGAAGGCGCGGTCGGTGCATTCGTTGCAGATAAAGGCCGCGCGGCCGGGGGCCTCGATCAGCTGCGCGATCTGGGGGTGCTGCCGCCCGCAAAAGGAGCAGCGGTCGCCGCCGAAGTTGCCACTCCGCCCGGTCACAGGGCGGCCTCGATCTGGCGGGTGTTCTCGATCACCGAGTCGATCAGGCCGTACTTCATCGCCTCCTGCGGCGACATGAAGTAGTCGCGCTCCATGTCGCGCAGCAGCTTCTCGTGGGGGAGGTCGGTGTGGCGGTGGTAGATCTCGACCAGCTTGTCGCGCAGGTGCAGCACTTCCTTGGCCTGCACCTCCAGGTCGGGGGTGTTGCCGCGGAAGCCCGCCGACCCCTGGTGGATCATGATGCGGCTGTTGGGCAGCGCCAGCCGCTTGCCCTTGTCGCCCGCCATCAGCAGGACGCTGCCCATGCTCATGGCAATGCCGACGCAGATGGTGCTGACGGGGGCCTTGATGTAGCGCATGGTGTCGTAGATGGCCAGCCCGGCATACACCTCGCCGCCGGGGCAGTTGATGTACATCTGGATTTCCTGCTCGGGGTTCTGGGAGTCCAGCAGCAGCAGCTGCGCCACGATCGTGTTCGCCATCTGCGACTCGATGGGCGTGCCCACAAAGATGATCCGGTCTTTCAGCAGGCGCGAGTAGATGTCATACATCCGCTCGCCCCGACCGGTCTGCTCGATCACGTACGGGATCACGCTCATGCGGCGCATTATCGCACGGGCCAGCGGAGGGAACGTGGGCAAGGCTGCGCTGGCGCGCCGGCCGGTGGGTGCGGGAATCTTCCCCCGCTCCCTCACCAAAGGGTGAAGGGTGCTGCGCCTGCCCTCGCCTTAGGCTGAAGGCTCCAGGAGGTGCAGTGATGACCCGAGCAGATCAGGACGGCCAGAACGTGACGAGGTCCGAGACCACCGAGGTGACCGAAACCCACAACACGCAGGGCGAAACCGAGACCCACACGCGCTCCACGACGCGCGAGGTCCGCCAGGACACCCCGCCGCCTCCCCCGACCACCGAGACGACCACCACCACCACGACCACGGTGATCGAGGACTGACCCCCACAGGCAGGAGGGCCGGGGAGCGATAATCCCCGGCCCTCTGCCCTCTGTCTGCGCTCAATCCACGATCAGCGGAATCAGCACCGGGTTGCGCCCCGTCACCTTGCGGACGAAGCGGCGAACCGCCCCGTACATGTCGTCGCGCACGTCTTCCAGCCGCTTCTTCTCGCGCATGCCGCTCTCGACGGCGTCGAGGGCCACCTTGCGGATCTGGCCGTCGAGGTCACGGTTGGGCCGGACGAAGCCGCGCGAGACGATCTCGACGTGGGGGGTGGGGTGCAGCACCGCCGTCATGATCAGGATGCCTTCCTGGCTCATGCTGGCGCGGTCGAGCAGCACGTCGTCCCCGATGTCGCCCACGCCCAGGCCGTCCACGTACACGCCCCCGGCGGGCACCGTGCCCGTCACCTTGAACTCGTCGGCCGAGAGGCGCACCACGTCGCCGTTGCGGGCGATCAGCGTGCGCTTGGGCGGGCGGGGGAGGGTCTGGGCCAGGCGGGCGTGGTTGATCTGGTGGCGGGGTTCGCCGTGCCAGGGCAGGAAGAACTTGGGCCGCGCGAGGTTCAGCACCGTGGCGAGTTCCTCCTGCGAGCCGTGCCCGGAGGCGTGGACCCGGTAGGTGGGCGGGTAGTACACGTCCACGCCGATCTCGTACAGGCGGTTGATCACCAGGTTCACCGCTTCCTCGTTGCCGGGAATCGGATTGCTGGAGAGAATCACGCTGTCACCGCGGCGCAGAGCAATTTTGGCGTGGTTGCCGAAGGCCAGGCGCGACAGCACGCTCATGGGCTGCCCCTGCGAGCCGGTGCAGACGTACAGCACCTGCTGGTCTTGCAGGCTGCCGACCTCCTCGTTGGTCAGCAGGGGTTCGGGCAGGTCCATGTGGCCGAGGCTCTGCGCGACCTGCGCGTACTTGAGCATCGAGCGGCCTTCCATCACCACCCGGCGGCCCTGGCGGTGGGCGATGTTGATCACGTTCTGGATGCGGTGCACGTTCGACGCGAAGGTGGTCATGAACACGCGGCCCCGGCACTTGCTGATCAGGTCTTCCAGGTTGCGGGCCACCTCCGACTCGCTGGCGGTGCGGCCCGGGCGCTCGGCGTTGGTGGAGTCGCTGATCAGCAGCAGCACGCCGTCCTTGCCCGCCTGCTCGATGCGTCCCAGGTCACTCAGCTTGCCGTCGCTGGGTTCCTCGTCGAGCTTGAAGTCGCCGGTATGCACCACCCGGCCCACCGGCGTGGTGAGGATGTACCCGGCGTTGTCGGGAATCGAGTGCGTCATGCGGATGAACTCGACCCCGAAGTGCTTGCCGATGCGGACCTTGGCGTTCAGGTCCACCTCGCGCAGATCCGTGTCCGCGTCGCGGATGCCGAACTCGCTGAGCTTCTCGCGCACCAGCCCCAGCGTGAGGCCCGCGCCGTAGACCGGCACGCGCGGAAGCCGGGGCAGGATGTAGGGCAGGCCGCCGATATGGTCCTCGTGGCCGTGGGTCAGAATCCAGCCCTTGATCAGCCCGGCGTTCTGCTGGAGGTAGTCGATGCGCGGGATGATCAGGTCCACGCCCATCTGGTGCGGGTCGGGAAAGGCCAGGCCGCCGTCGACGACCATGATCTCGTCGCCGTAGCGGTAAGCGGTGATGTTCTTGCCGATCTCGCCCATGCCACCGAGGGGAATGACTTCGAGGAAGTTCTCCTGGGCCTTGGTCTCCTGGGTTCTGGCGTCCTGTTGTGTGGGCGCGGCGGCCGCTGGGACCTGCGCGTCCTTACCTGGGTTGGTCATGTGTTCTCCGGTCGCACGATGTCTGCCCTGCTGTTAATTCCCCGGTGGTCAATAACGTGCGTTCTGAATGGGATGCGGCGGCGCGGTGGGGCGCGGGCCAGTCGAAGCGAATGGTCGAAACGGATTGTGTCGCCCGGCCCGGCAGGGGGCATGGGGCGCAGTCTCCCCAGGGTAGCACAGCCCTCCCCCGGCCCGAACGCTGCACCCCGTCCCCGGCAGGGTTGCGGTGTGAAGTGCGCGTGAAGGCCGCTATCATAAAGGGGTGAGTGCCCAACGGATTCTCGTGATCGAGGACGACCTCGACATCGCCAAAGTGCTGAGACTGGACCTCTCGGATGCGGGGTACACGGTCGAACACGCCGACTCTGCCATGAACGGCCTGATCCGGGCGCGCGAAGACCACCCCGACCTGATCCTGCTCGACCTCGGCCTCCCGGACTTCGACGGCGGGGACGTGGTGCAGCGGCTGCGCAAGAACAGTGCCGTGCCGATCATCGTGCTGACCGCCCGCGACACGGTCGATGAAAAGGTCCGGCTGCTGGGCCTGGGAGCCGACGACTACGTGATCAAGCCCTTCCATCCCGACGAGCTGCTGGCCCGCGTCAAGGTGCAACTGCGCCAGCGGGTCAGCGAGAGCCTCAGCATGGGCGAACTGACCCTCGACCCCCAGAAGCGGCTGGTGACCTACAAGGGCGAGGAACTGCGGCTCTCACCCAAGGAGTTCGACATTCTGGCGCTGCTGATCCGCCAGCCGGGCCGGGTGTACTCGCGCCAGGAGATCGGGCAGGAAATCTGGCAGGGCCGCCTGCCCGAGGGCAGCAACGTGGTGGACGTGCACATGGCGAACCTGCGCGCCAAGCTGCGCGACCTCGACGGCTATGGGCTGCTGAGGACCGTGCGCGGCGTCGGGTACGCCCTGCGGGGCTGAGGAGGACACGGCCGATGCCCGACCCGGTTCCCGCCTCCCTGCCCGGCAACCCCCTGAACGGCACCTTTGCGGACGTGGACGCCGCCCCGCTGCTGGCGGCGCTGCCCGACCCGGTGCTGCTGCTGTGCGGGAGCGCGGCCCGGCTCAACGCGGCGGCCCGCGAGCGTCTGCTCGCCGGTGAGGGCAGCCCGTCCGTCCCCTGGGAGGCCCCCGTCTGGGAGGCGCTGTTCCCGCCCGAGGCCGCCCGGCTGCTCTCGGCGGCCGCGCGACGGGCCACCGTGGGCGAAACGGTGCGCGAGAGCGTGCTGCTGCAAGGCAACGAGGCCCCGGTGCTGGCGACCCTCACGCCCGCCGGGGCGGGCCGCGTGCTGCTGCACCTGCGCGACTCGCGGCATCCGCTGGAGGTGGCGCTGGAGCTGCTGGACGGCCTGGATCTGGGGATGCTGGTGCAGGCCCCCGACGGCCGCGTGCTGTACGCCAACGAGGCCGGGCAGAACCTGCTGGGCCTCAGCCTGGCGCAGATGACCGGGCAGGCCCCGGCAGACACGCGCTGGCACCTGCTGGACCCCGAGGGCCGGCCCCTGCCCGTCACGGCCCTGCCCACCCTGCGCGCCCTTCAGACCGGTCAGGTGGTGCGCGACGTGACGGTGGGCGTGTCGATTCCCGGTGCCGCGGACGGTGCGGACGAGACGCGCTGGCTGAACGTGACAGCCCTGCCCCGCCGCGCGCCCGGGGCGGCGCAGCCCAAACAGGTCACCACCGTCTTTGCCGACGTGACGGCGAGCTGGCGGCTGCGTCGGCAGATGCAGAGCAGCGAGGAACGCTACCGCTCGCTGGTCGAGGCGACCTCGCAGATCGTGTGGGTCACGACGGCGCAGGGGGAACTGAACGGGCCTCAGCCGGGCTGGGCCGCCTTTACCGGGCAGACCGAGGCCGAGTACGGCGGCGCGGGCTGGGTGGAGATGCTGCACCCCGACGACCGCGCGGGGGCGCTGGCGGCCTGGCGGCAGGCGGTGGACACCCGCACGCCCTACCAGACCGAGTACCGCCTGCGCCGCGCCGACGGGGTGTATGTGCCGATGCAGGCGCGCGGCGTGGCCGTCACCGACCGCGACGGCAGCGTGCGCGAGTGGGTGGGGGTCAACGAGGACCAGAGTGCTATCAAGGCCGCCGAGGCCCACCTGCTGGCCCTGAACGCCGGGCTGGAGGAACGGGTGGCCGCCCGCACCCGCGAACTGGCCGACCTGACCCGTTTTTCCACCCTGCTGCTCACCGCCGCCGGGGAGGGCATTTTCGGGCTGGACGCGGCGGGGCGCACCACCTTTGCCAACCCCGCCGCCGCGCGCATCCTGGGCTACAGCATCGAGCGCCTGATCGGCGCGCCGCAGCACGCGCTGATTCACCACCATCACGCCGACGGCCGACCCTACCCACTGGATGAGTGCCCGGTCCATCAGACGCTGCAAGACGGCCAGGTGCGCCGCTGCGAGGAGGACGTGTTCTGGCACGCCCAGGGCTGGCCCATCACGGTCGCCTACGTCGTCTCCCCGACCATCGGCGCGGACGGGCAGGTCAGCGGCGCGGTCGTGATGTTTCAGGACGTGACCGAGCGGGTGTCGGCCCAGCGTGCGCTGGAAGGCGCGATTGCCGACCTGCGGCGCAGCAACCAGGAACTCGAACAGTTTGCCTACGTGGCGAGCCACGACCTTCAAGAACCCCTGCGGACGGTGGGCAGCTATGCCGAGCTGCTCGCCAAGCGCTACCGCGGCCAGCTCGACCCGCGGGCCGAACAGTACCTGGACTTCATGCAGGACGCAGTGGGCCGGATGCGGGGGCTGATTCAGGACCTGCTGGGGTTTGCGCGGGTGGGCCGGGCGGACACCCCGCCGCAGCCGGTGGTGCTGGACCAGGTGCTGCGCCAGGCCGGGCAGAATGTCCAGGCCGCCCTGGAGGCGACCGGCGGCCGCCTGTCCTGGGACGCGCCCCAGACGGTCTGGGGGCATCCGGGCCTGCTCGTGCAGCTCCTGACCAACCTGATCGGCAACGGGCTGAAGTTCCGGCGCGAGGACACCCCCCCCAGGGTGACGGTCACCGCGCGGCAGGAGGGCCAGATGATGCACCTGCAGGTCGAGGATAACGGCATTGGTATTGCGCCCGAGTACCATGAACGGGTGTTCGCGATCTTCCAGCGCCTGAACCGCCGCGAGGCCTACCCCGGCAACGGGATGGGCCTGGCGATCTGCCGCAAGATCGCCGAGCAGCATGGTGGGTCCCTCTGGCTCACCTCGGTGCCCGGCGAGGGGGCGACCTTTCACCTGACGCTGCCGCTGCCGCCCGCGGCCCTTCACCTTTCCCCGTCCCCGCAAGGGGACACCCCGTGACGCCCATGTCCTCTGCCGAACCCCTGACCCCCACCCGGCCCCAGATTGAAATCCTGCTTGTCGAGGACAGCGAACCCGACGTTCTGCTCACCCAGGAAGCCTTTGCGGATGCCCGCGTGCCCAACCGCGTCCACGTGGTGCGCGACGGGGTCGAGGCCCTGCGCTTCCTGCGCCGTGAGGGCGAACACGCCGGGGTGCCGCGCCCCGACGTGATCCTGCTCGACATCAACATGCCCCGCAAGAACGGCCTGGAGGTGCTGTCCGAGATCAAGGCCGATCCCTCACTCAGCACCATCCCGGTCGTGATGCTCACCACCAGCCAGTCGGAAGACGACGTGCGCGGCTCCTATGCCCGGCACGCCAACGGCTACGTCGTGAAACCGGTCGGATTTGAGAACTTTCTCCAGGCCATACGGGCCTTCGAGGATTTCTGGATGACCTTCGTCCGCTTCCCACCCCGCGCCTGACGGTTCTGCCCCGGCAGGCGGCTGAGCAGGCCGACGCCCGGGCAACAGAAAAACACGTCCCCGCCGACTGGCTGGGGACGTGCTTGGTGTTGGCCCGCGTTAGCGGCGGTCGGTCGTGCTGGTGGTCGTGCTGCTGTAGGTCGTGCCCGTGGCGGGCGTGCCGGGGTGGACGACGGGCACAGGCTGCCGGTTGCGGCCCATCAGGCCGAAGAGGCCCAGCAGACCCAGCAGGCCCCAGGGGAACTGGCGGGTGTCGGCCACGCCGTCGTTGTTGGAGTCCACCACGCCGTCGTTGTTGGGGTCCACGGCGTTGTTGACAGCATCGGTGGTGCTTTCGGCGGCCTGGTCCACCGCCGCGCCGGCCTGCTCGGCCGCACCGTCGTTGGCGTCGGTGCCGGTTCCCGTGTTGGTGCCGGTGGTGCTGGTGTCCTGCACCTGCATGTAGGCAGAGCTGGGGGCCGTGGCAAGGGCGGCGGGGGCGGCAAAGGTCAGCATCAGGGTCAGCAGCGTCTTGTTCATGGGAACTCCTTGGGTCGCCTGGAAGTGGCGGGTGAATTGATCACAGTGTGAGCGGCGCACATGGCCGCACGCTGAGCGTCACCTCCATGAGTCCTTCATGTGCTGTCTGCCCGGCCAGGGCGTTCAGCGGTTGGCCGTCGTGTCCCCCGCAGCCTGCTGCATCGCAAGCAGCACGTTGCCTAGGTGCGTGTCGAGGTCCAGCCCGAGTTCACGCGCACCCTGCTCGACCTCCTCGCGGTTCACCCCTGCGGCGAAGGCCCGGTTCCTGAAGCGCTTTTTCAGGCTGGAGAGTTCGACCTGCCGCACGTCCCGGTCGGGGCGAATCAGTGCCGCCGCCTGCACCAGCCCGGTCAGCTCGTCCACCGCGAAGAGCGTCTTCGCCAGCCGCGTCTCGCGCGGTGTCCCGGTGTAGGCCGCGTGCCCCATGATCGCGTCCAGCACCTCGGGGGGCGCGTCGGTGTGTTCGCGCAGGTACGCCACGCCCCACGCCGGATGCTCCTCCGGGTGCCCCTCGTAGTCGAAGTCGTGCAGCAGTCCAGTCACGGCGTACCGTTCCTCGTCCTCGCCCCAGTGGCGGGCATACCAGCGCATCGCCGCCTCCACGTTCAGCATGTGCCGCCGCAGCGACTCGGAGGGGGTGTGTTCGGTCATCAGGGCATAGGCCTGGGCGCGGTTCATACGGCAGTGTAGGGTGTGGGGGGCAGATGGCGGAACGCAGAAGGCAGAAGGCATGAGCCTTTCTCGGCCATCTGCCTTCTGCCCTCAGCCTTCTGCCTACCCCCCGATATACCGCGCCCACTCCGGCTGCCAGTGGGCGAACTGCCCGTGGGCGTATACACCGAACGTGGGCGCACGAGGCCGGGAGCGCAGGGGCATTCCGGCCTCGTCGGGGGTGCGGTTCCCCTTGCGCTGGTTGCACACCCGGCAGGCCGTGACCACGTTTTCCCAGTTGTGCCGCCCGCCCCGCGAGCGCGGCATGACGTGGTCGAGCGTGAGGTCGGCTTCCGAGCCGCAGTACTGGCAGGCGAAGGTGTCGCGGCGCAGCACGTTGCGGCGGTTGAAGGGCACCGGATGCACGCGCGGCCGCCGCACGTAGCGCCTCAGGCGAATCACGCTGGGAACCCGCAGGATGGTGCTGGGCGAGCGGACCACGTCCCCGCTGACTTCCAGCACCTCGGCCACGCCGTACTGGAGCAGCGTGATCGCGCGCTTGGCGCTGGTCACGTGGAGGGGTTCGTAGGACGCGTTCAGGACCAGCACGCGCGGCGCATTCAGGTCCGGTGCCACGCGCATCCCGCGCGCCTCCTCTCTCGTCACGCTCGCTGTTGGGTTCACAGGGCGTATTTTAGGGCGTGACGGTGAGGCGAATGTTGCGCCAGGTGGCTTATGGAGACCGCACCCCGGGGCGGTCCGGGCTGGGCGTCAGGCCGCTGTGCCGTGCAGGAACTCCAGCACGCCGTCGGCCACATACTGTACGGCCAGCGCGCCCAGCAGCACGCCCAGCACGCGGGTGACCACGTGAACGCCCGTCACCCCGATCACCCGCGCGATCTGCCCGCTGAGGCGCAGCGCCAGGTAACACAGCAGCAGCACGAAAAAGGTCACCAGGAAGACGGCGGCCAGCAGGGCCGGGCTGCCATGGGCGTCCCCGGCCAGAATCATGATGCTGGCGAGCGTGCCGGGACCGGCGATCAGCGGAATCGCCAGCGGAAAGACGCTGATGTCCTGGCGTTCCTGGGCCTCCTGCTCTTCCTCGGGGGTTTCCTTGCTGCCGCTGGGGCGGGCAAAGACCATGTCCAGCGCAATCAGAAACAGCAGGATGCCGCCCGCCACCCGGAAGGCACTCAGGCTGATGCCCAGGTGCCCCAGCAGCGCCCGCCCGAACAGCCCGAAGCAGAGGATGATCACGCCCGCCACCAGCGCGGCCCGCAGCGCCGTGCGCCGCCGCTCGAAGCTGGGGCGGTTGCCCGCCAGCCCGATGAAGATGGGGGCCAGGCCAATCGGGTCCATCACCACCAGCATGGTCAGAAACGTTTTGTTGATGGTAGTCAGCAGCATCAGAGCGTCCATGATCAGCCCTCGCTTCCGCTGCTGCGCGGCTGGAGCGTGATTTCCAGTCCCAGCGCGTCGAGCAAATCGACAAGGCTCTGCGGAATCTGCCCGCGCCTTCCGGCCAGAAGCGCGGCCACGGCGGGCTGGGAGATGCTCAGGCGGTCTGCCAGGGCCTGCTGTGTGAGCCGAGGGGATTCGGCCTCCATGGCAGCGCGTATGGCCTCGCGGATGCGGAGGTCGGTGGGGGAGAGCAGAGGCGACATAGCCGCATCATAGCTGGGCATAACCATATTGACTATTATAAACATGCTGGTTATAATTCTGGTATCAGGAAAGGGCGCGTCCGCACCGGCAAGTAACGATCGCGCCCCTCCTGAAATCCCCCTCAGTAGGAGACCGTTGTGCAAGATACCGCCTTGACCCTCACCACCGTGGATGGCCGCACCTGGCAGCATGTCCCCGCCCCTTTCCCCTCTCCAGCCGGCATGCTGAGCATGGAGTTCCGCTGCGGCAGCCGCCGGGCGACCCTCTTCAAAGGCCGGGGCTGGCCGGTAGCCCGCTTCGTGACCCCCAGCCAGAAGCGTCTGCCGGTCGCCGGCTTGAATCTCCCCGACGCGACCGTGGACAGCAACGGGAACGTAGAGGTGGCCGCGTGAGCGGCCTTTCTCTTTTCAGCCTGCGCGCGCTGGGGCAGGTGCATGAGGTGCGCGCCGGTGACAGCCTGACGGCCGGTCGCCTCGTGGCCCACCAGCTCGGCATTGCCGCCTCGCGTGTGACCGAGCGCGAAGGCACCATCACCCTGCGCGACGAGATTGGCAACAGGCTGGTCGACGTCGAGGTGATGCAGGCCCGCCCCATCCCCGCCTGGGTCCTGCGGGACGAAGTGGAAGTCACCTTGACGTCCGAGACGCACGAGCACGCCGAGGACACCGCCGCGCGGCTGCTGGAGGCGTTGCACGGCGGTGCGGTGGAGTTCGTCCGTGAAGGCGAGGCCACCCACTTCATTCGCCCCACCCCGGCCCGCCTTGCGCTGGTGGTGCCCGAATGACGCGCGTTGAGGCCCTCCGGCTCCGCAACCTGCGCACCCGCGCCATTGACGCGGCCATCGCGGAAATGCAGGCCGAACCCGGCACCCCTGAGCGCGCACACCTCACGCGCCGGGCACTGCGCCTTTCCGCGATGTACCGCGCCGTGGTCGCCCGCCTGCGAGCAGCTCCCCGGCAGAACCGGCCCATCATCTTCTGGGAGATTCGCCGGATGGACGACGTGACCTGGGAGGTCGTGGGCCGGCAGGCGACGCGCAGCCGCGGCTACCAGCGCACGCGCCTCACGGTCGCCAGCGTGCAGCCCGAGGCGATGACGGTCACCGGCACGGACGGCGAGGTCTACCCGCTGGAGCGCAGTCTGGACGGCTACACAGCCCTGCTGTACGTCGAGCAGGACCTGCGGAACATGGAGGCGGTGGCCTGATGCCGCGCCCCGACCTGGAAGCCGCGCGGGCCGCTGCGCTCGCTGCCCTGGGCCGGGGTGCCGAGCGCACCCTGGAGAAGCTGGAGGCGGCCGGGCTGGTCGTCGTGCGGCTGGCCGACCTGCCCACTGCCGGGGCGGGCACCCGCACGCTTACCGACGTCGAGCTGGAGATTCCCGAGGACTGGCGCGAGCCGTGGACCGCCCTGGTCATCACCGACACCGAGGCCCTAGAGCTGCATGCCCTGCTGGCCGCCGTGCCCTCAGTCCGCGAGGCCGTCCACCTGGGCCGCATCATGGGGCATCGCGTGGACGTGGAGATTGACGAAGAAGAAGGCCTCATCATGCGCGCCTGGACGGTGGAGTCGTGAGCGGCGAGCGCGAGCCGCTCGGGAGCGCGACCTACAACATCGAGGACGACACCCTGCGTTGGATGCCCGGCGCGAGACTGGACGCCGACGAGTACGCGCGCACCCGTGCCGCTGGCTTCAAGTGGTGGCGCGGGCATGAGGCGTGGGTGGCGACCTGGACGCCCGAGCGTGAGGACCTCCTGCTGGAGTTCGTGGAAGGTATCGAGCACGAGACCGACCCAGATGCCCCGGAGGCGAGGGTTGCCCGCTTCGCGGGCCGCGCCGCCGCTGCCGAAGGACGGGCAGGGGAGAGGCGCGCGGCGGCGAGCAAGGGCCTGCCCCCGATGGGCGAACCCGTCAAGATCGGCCACCACTCGGAGGGCCGTCACCGCCGCGCCATCGAGCGCAGCGACCAGAACATGCGGAAGGCGGTCGAGGAGGGCCGCAAGGCGGACTACTGGCGGCGGCGAGCGGCGAGCGCCGAGCGCCGGGCAAGGCAGAAGAGCGACCCCAGCGTGGTCCGGCGGCGTATCGAGAAGCTGGAAGCCGAGCTGCGCCGCCAGCAACGGGCCTTGGCGCGACTGCACGAACATCCGGCCACCCCGGAGACGCAGCCCCTCTGGGACCGCAGTGCGGCACGCTGCCAGCGGTGGGTCGAGCACCTGGACCTGCGCCTGGCGTATGAGCGCGCCCGCCTGGAGAGCCTCGCGCCCATGCCGTTCGCGTCGCCCGCCAGCTACAAGAGGGGCGACGTGGTGGTCAGTAGCCGCTACGGACGCTGTGAGGTGGTGCGCGTCGGCCCGAAGAACGTCCGGGTAAGGCTTCTGGAAGGTGGTGCGCGGGGTATGGAGATGATGGTGCGGCCCGACGAACTGCGCCGCCCCGAGGAGGACGTGTCTACCAGCGGTTGACACCATAGGCCGCCCTCCGCTCTTCCGCCTGCTGCATTTGTGACTTCCCGTCCCCGCTCTGTCGCATACATTGGAGACCACCATGCTGACTATCACCTCCGCCGAAACCGTCCCCCACCTCCGGAATGCCCTGTCCTGCTGCAAGGAAGTGCGCATCACTCTCGAAGGCGCTGCCGATAACCGCATCACGGACACCAGAGGGAATACCTGGAAGCGCCAAGCGGATGGCCGCTACATGGCGATCATTCCCGACGACCAGGAAGTCGAGTCCGGCACCTCCCTCGCCATCGCGGAGTAGTCCACTACGCTGTAAGTCCAAAAGAAGGCGTGCCGCCCAGTTGGGCGGCACGCCGCTTGCGCTTGCTGCTCAGACGGCCTGCGCCACCCACTGCGCTTTGGCCTGATTGCGCGCGCCCTGCACCTTCTGGCGGTAGGCCTCGGCCTCCTGGCCGGTCAGCGGTTCCAGCCGGACCTCCTGCCCGTCGAGCACCAGGTGCCCGCGCTCGTTCAGGCAGGCCACCACCCAGAACTGGGCACCCTCGTGGTCCTGGGCGAGCGCGGCCAGCCAGCCGCTCTTGCAGGCCTGCCGCCCGGCGGCCGCCGCCGCCTCTTTGGTCTTGTGGGTGCTGGAGGGCGTGAAGCCCAGGTGCACGATGGGGTTGCGCCCCTCGTCGCACGCGGCGGCAGCCAGGCCCGCGAGGTTGCCCCCGCAGGGCGGCCCCCACTTGATGACGACCTTCGAGGCCTTCTCAGCGGTAGGCGCGGGCGTCGATGCTGCCGGGGCAGCCTCTAGCTCGGCCATCGGCTCAGCGACTGGCGCTTCCTCGACCGCCGTACCTTCCTGTTCCTCGGCGCGCAGCTCGTCGGCCAGCGCCAGCGCCTCAGCGCGGGCCACCTCTTCTGCCTCGGCCTCCTGCTGGGCCTGGAGGATGAGACGCTTGATTTCGCCGGGGGTGACGCGCTGGCGACCTTCGCTCTCGCCCAGGAAGAAGTCCTTGCTGGTGCGGGTGACGGTGAGGCCAGCGGCGGCGGCTTCGGCAATCAGGGCGTCTTTGTCGGCGGCGGTCATCGGGGTCTTGGTCATAGTGGTTTTCCTCCGTCTAGGACAGCGTTTTCGCCTCCTTGGATGTCTGTAGTCTGAAGGTCGGAGGTCGAGAAGTAAAGTCGGAAAATCGAGGAAAACACCGTCTAGGACGGCTTGTTCGGTTCGGCCGAACAGCCACTTCCCCAGGTTGACACCGGCCTGCGGAAGTGGTGAAGGTCAAGTCCCCAACCAAACGCAAGGTGTCCCCCGCCGCTCAGCTGCAAAGCCGAGGAGAGGGGGACACATCGGGCGTGGGTGCCGGTACTTTCGGGTTCAGGCAGGTAGCAGGTCACGCGGAGGTGCCTGTTTCTGCGCCGCCAGGGCCTGAAGCCGGAACAACTCATCTGGCCCCCAGAGTGGCACTCCGTTCGCCCGCGCCAGTTCCCGCGCTGCCCGTGTGTATCCCGGCCCGCTGGTCACCACGACCGCGTGGGCGCAGCGGTAGAACGCTTTGCTTGCCACAATCTCCTGCACGGCCTTGTTGCCGACCGGGTTGCTGTACTTCTTAACCTGCACCGCCACCTTCGCGCCGCTCGGCCCAGTTGCAATCACGTCCGCACCCTGGTCGGCACTCCCCCTTGTCGCCTCGGCCCGCCATCCCGGCAGGGCATTCAGCACCTGGGCGACGTGCAGCTCCAACTCACGCGGCGTAAGGGCCTGGAGGTCACGCAGGGCCAGAGCGCGGGTGCGCTTGGCCCTGGTCTGCGCAACCAACAGGACAACGGCCCCGACCAGTAGGAGCACCAGCACCGCGAACAGGCCCCATGCCCCGCTTATTCCGCTATAGAACAGCCCGAACAGCAACGCGAGGGTGACTACCGCCCTTGGGTCTTCCTTTTTCCTGCGCCTACGACGTGCCATAGGGGGAAGCTAGTGTGTCCGGCCTCTCCGAAGTCTCACTCGCACGCACGCCCATCCCCGTCTCTATCCAGACCAGGCCGGTACCCCGGCTGCCCCCGCAGCAGCGGTGCCGCCCCTGCTGCCCTGACGGCCGCGCAGTTCGCATAGTAGACACTGCTGGCTGGAGCTGGAGTCGGAGGAATCGCCGCCGGGGTTGCTGGACGTGGTGCCGCTGCCGCGGGGGCTGGGCGCGATGCTGGGGGATTCGTCGGAACCGCTGGCCCGTGCGCTGTCGTGATAGCGAATTGTCCGCTCGGCTGCACCACCACCGTCACCGTCCCCTCCCGGTCCGTGCGGTAGACCGTCGCCCCCACCCGCTTGTACAGCGCCAGCGCCTCCGCAGTCGGGTGGCCGTAATTGTTCGGGCCGACGCTAATAATCACGTTCCGAGGCCGGACAGCCGCCAGCCACGCCGCGTTGTCGCCGTTGCGCGCGCCGTGGTGGATGCTCTTGTAGACATCAATGGGGCCGAGCGTTGCCGCCGGGTACTTGCGCAGCCAGGCGGCCGTCTCCGCCGTCTCGCTGTCGCCGGTCATGAGGGCGCGAAACTTGCCGAACTGCACCAGCAGGCCGACCGAGTTCGGGTTCTGTTCGTTCTTGGGCATGCCGCTTGGGGGGGCCAACACCGTGAGCTTCACGCTCCCCAGGTTGATGGTCTGGTCCTTAGCGACCAGCCCCTGCGTGCCCGCCTGCTGGGCTGCCGTGACCAGCCGGTTCCAGGTCTGGGTCGTGCCCGCAATGCCGTTGTTGAGGAAGTACTTTGGCTTGAACAGCCGTACGCCCGGAATCAGGCCCGTGATGTGGTCGCTGTCGGCATGGCTGGCGGCCACGAGGTCGAGCGACTGCACGCCATACAGGTTCAGCAGGGCTTGGAGACGAGGTTCGGAACGGCCCCCGTCATACAGGACAGATTTCCCCTCGGGGCTGGTAATCAGGACCGCGTCCCCCTGCCCCACGTCGAGGAAGCGGATGGTCAAGACACCGGGAGCACCGGGAGCAGCCGCCTGGGCGGAGGCCAGGCCCAGAGAGAGGGCAGCCAGGGCGAGGACGTGCCTCACAGGTCCAACTCCCCGCTGGGAGCCGCCTGGTTCAAGGCGTCGAGTTGGGCTTGAGCGGAGGCGCGGCGGCGCTGGGTTTCGGCGTGGTCAATCTCAATGTCCAGGTCGCCGTCGATGACAGTCAGGCGGATGACGTCGCCCTCCTGCACACCGCAGGGCAGGGAGGCCAGGGACCAGTCCTCGGTGCTGCCATCCTCCCGCTCGACGCGGGCGTAGCGGCCCTCGATGGCGTCCACGGTCAGGGTGCCAGCCAGGTCGGGTTCAGGGGTGTCGGGGGTCATGCCGCAAAGTAGCGCACGGGCGGCCCAGGTACATGCCACTCTAGCCGTATGCGAAAACTCTCCGGTTTGCTGAACCGCTCTGCGCTTTGTAGAGCCACGGTAGCTGCCTGCACCCTGCTCCTTCTGGCGCAGACTTCCGTTGAGGCCCGTCGCGGAGGTTACGTCCACGGCTACACTCGCCGAGACGGCACCTACGTCAGCGGGTATTACCGAGGGGGTTCAAGTGGGGGCAGCTACAGCAGTTCCTCCAGCTACTCCAGCACGCCATCCGCCTCATTCAAAAGCTGCGCGGCTGCACGCGTTGCGGGTTACTCCAACATGACGGTCGGATCGGCAGGATACAGCTCGAACCTGGACCGGGATGGCGACGGCATTGCCTGTAAAAGTGGCTCTGGCGGCAGCAGTGGCGGCAGTTCTTACGCCTCCAGCAACTACACTTTGTCCAGCAACACTTCCGGCAATTACGGAAGTAATATGAGAATCACGAACACGAACGTCAATCTGCGGGCCAGTGGGGTCAGTGGGGCACGTATCCTCAAGGTCATTCCTAAGAACACGCTCGTCGAGGTCTACACCTGCGGTCCCAAGTGGTGCAAGGTGAAGACGCAACAACGGGTCGGCTGGCTCGTCGGCTCGGCGCTCAGCAGGTACTGAACACAAAAAAGGCCCCCACCCCTCAGCTAAAACGGCTGAGGGGTGGGGGCCAGTGTTTGGCGCGTTGTCCGAGGGGTCAGCGGTACTGGGGCGGGTCATCCAGCCCAGCCACAGCGGGCCAGTCGGTGCGCGTCATCGCAGCCGTCTCCTCCGGCGTGATGGGCCGCAGGTCGTCCGAGCAGGGCACCGGCGCGGGTACCTGTGGCGCGGCAGGCGCGGGCACCTGCACGGTCACGCTGGGCGTCCTGGCCTGCCCGGCGGCCACCTGTGCCAGCACGTCCGCCAGAATGTCCGGCGTCACCTGCCCAGCCGCTTTCTCGGCCCGACGCCGCTGCTGGTAGGCCACCAGGCCGCTCACGGTGGCCGCCAGCACCAGGCCCAGCGCCACGCCGCCCCACGGCGGAGGCAGGTCAATCCCGGCCACCCCAGCCACCCGCGAGAGCATCAGCCAGCCCAGCAGGCCGCCTAAAGCCAGCGAGAGCAGCAGCACCGCGCCGCCCTGAACTGCCAGGCCCCAGCGGTGCAGCACCGCGCGAGCGAACTCCACGAGAGCCAGTTGCGCCAGGCCCAGCAGCACGATGGCGAGGATGCCGCCCAGGCCGAGCTGGGCGAGATACGGGAGGAGCATTTCCATCAGGCAAGTCCTTTCGTGGCGGCCAGGGCCGCCGTGACGTAATAGGCGCGGGGCTTGCGGTCACTCCCGACCAGCACGCGCCCCGTGCTGTCCACCGGCACGCTCACCCAGTCCTCGCGCAGCGTGCCGTCCGGGTTGCGGAGCTGGACGTAGAGGGAGGTGGTGGGCGCGGGGGTCGGCGTGGGCGGGAAGCTCACGTCCACATGGGGCGTGGCTGCCCAGCTCGCGGCCTGACGGCGCAGCGTGTCCACCCGGCGCTGCCAGCCGCGCCCGAAGGTGCCCCAGGACGGGAGGCTCCGGAGGAAGCGCAGCCGGGCGTCGAGGTAGTCGCCCGGCGTCTTGGCCGTGGTGAGCAGGCTTAGCGCCCGACCCACCCCGCTGTTGACGGCTGTGTCGAACACGCACAGCGCCAGGTCGCCGGGAAGGTTGTCGCAGCCGGCGCGGTCCCAGTAGTTCTGCTTGTAGATGGTACGGGCCTGCTCCAACGTGAGGTGCTGGATGTCCAGGTGGGGGTAGCTCATGGCGGACACGCCGTACTTGGTGCCCTTCAGCGTGCCTCCCTTCTGCCCGAAGGCCCCGTCCGTCCAGTTGCCGCGGTCGCGCGGATCGGCGGTGTAACCCCCCTCGTGCCCGATAACGATTTCAAAGGCGTCGTTGAATCGGCTCATGTCTATCCTTTCTCGCCCGCGAGCCGACTCAGCAGCTCCTGCGCGCGGCGTTTGCACCAGTCGTGGTCGTAGAGGTCGCTCACCACATCCCTGAGGAAATCCAGCAGCGTGTTGCGTTCGCGCTTCAGGTCCTCCAGCTCGGCCTCCACCCGGTCCAGCCGGCCCCGGTCCTCCTCGCGGCCCTTCTCCAGTTCCTGTACGCGCCGGTCCAGTCGGTCGCGCTCCGCCTCGGTGCGCGCGAACGCATCGGCCCTGCCCTTGCCCAGCCGGTCCCAGACCTGCCAGAGCAGACCAGACCCCAGCGTGATGGCGGCCAGGATGGTGCCCGGCTCCCACACACCACTCACGCGCGCTCCTGCTCATCCTGGTACGCCTTGGCGTCCAGGCTGGTCCGGCCGCAGTGGTAGGCCAGCCCCACCGCGATGCAGGTCAGCCCGTTCCAGCCCTGCGCGAGGTAGGCCGCCGCCGCGAAGGTCACGAGGATGACGAAGGCGGCAAACAGCCAGCGCCGCAGCCGCCGGGGGCCGTGGGCGCGCAGGAGAGAGAGGCCGGTCAGCAGCAGCAGGCCCGGCCACAGGAAGAAGGGGAGCCGGAAGTCCCCCCACTCGTCGAGCAGCCAGAGACTGGGTTTGCTGACGGGGGCCAGGAGGAAGACGGCCAGCAGCAGCAGGATGTGCGCGATGGCCTTCGGGAAGCGGGCATTCACTCGAACCACCCCCTGGGCAGGTTGCGGATGGGCAGGTCACGCCACAATCCAGCGAGCTTCTGTTCAGCGTGCGCGCCCGGCCAGACCCAATAGCGGACCTCGCGGGGGTAGCCAGCAGAGAGGCGAAACTGGCCGATGGGCGGAATGACGCCGCCGTTTTTGGCGATGAGGCGGGCATAGAGCAGGCCGCTGGTGGCCGCGCAGGTCGGTGGGAAGGTGAGCCGCATCTGGTACTGACCGAGATTGTTGGGACCACCGAAGACGCCCGCCTGAATCTGGCAGGCGGGCGGGGTGGGCGTGACCAGCAGCAGGCCCGTCAGCGAGGCGAGGGCGAGCGTTTTGAGCATGTGGCTCCAGTTCTCCGGCTCAAACAGGACCCGCCAGCGCGGGCCGGGGCGCTGGCGGGGGCAGGATGGTGAGGTCAGGCCGTCTCGGGCGGGGTCTGCGGTGCCTCGTCCGGGGTGGGAGCGGTCGGTAGCGGCTGCACGGTGGCCGGGTCGTCGGTCCAGCCGCACCCTCCGGCCGCCGGGTCGCACAGCCAGTACCCGCGCTCGTTCCGAACGCACCTGCGCCCGCAGTTCGGGCAGCGTTTAGGCAGCACCAGCGGCATTTCGCACCTCCTGGATGTAGGTCAGGATGTCCTGAATCTCGGCCTGAATGTCGGCGGCGTCCTGCGTGTTTCCGCTTGCCACCGCCCGCGTGTACAGCCGGTAGCGCTCGTCCAGCATGGCTTGCGCCTCGGTCAGGTCAGCACGAGCCTGGGCAGCGGCCTGTGCGGCGGGGAGAGCGGCTGCCAGCTCGGCAGGGGTGGGCTGGGGGGTGGGGAGGTGCCAGGCGGTGATGCGGGGACCGGTGCCGTCGTCGGCAACGGTGTAGTCGCGCAGAGGGTCGGCGGCGGGATAGAGGTGTCGCAGGATGAGGGCAATCACGCCACCACCTCGCGGACCAGCAGGTAGGGGTAGGGGTTGGGGATGATGGTCAGCGTGTCGCCGCCTGCGGCCTGGCTGTACACCGAAAAATAGATGGTTTCCCCACCGTTCACCGGCAGACGCTGCATGATAGGCAGGAGGTCGTCGCCACCCTCCGTAAACAATTTGCCGCCAGAGACACTGCCCATTCCGGCACCGTTCAACTGAATACCGACATAAACCGTTCCGCGCTTCGTGGTTCGCAGACGCAGGAATCCTTCGATTTGCGCCTCCCACTTGTGGCCGGGGCGGGCCAGCGGAAGTGGAGGCACTTGCAGGGGCGGGGCAGACGCTCCGCCCCGCTGGAGGCGCGTCCAGACGTTTTCGTCAGCGCGAATGGCGTACTCGGGCCAGTAGTCGGAACTCAGCGTCCGGCTGCTGTAGGTGGTACCCTCCAGCGCATCCAGCCGGGCGTCCAGCGGCGAAAGGTCGGCCCCCGGGGACCTCCGCGTAATCTGCCCCATCAGCCCACCGTCCTGTACTCGACGTACACCTGCGCGTCCGCCGCCCCATCCCGCACCAGCCGGTAGGCCGCGAGTTCCGCGCCGGAAATCTCCTCGCTGTCCCCGACACTCAGCCCCGGCGTCCCCGCCCCCGGCACGCCGCCGATGCTGCGGCGCACGCTGCCGCTCACGACATGGACGGTGGCGTGGGTGGCTCCGGCGGGGATGGTCAGGGCGACGGGGGCCGCGCTCACGGTCAGGGCCTGGGGCGGGAGGGTGGTGGTGATGCCCTGGGAGGTGTCTCCGCCCCCCAGCATCTCCGCCGTTGCAGGCACATAGCTCACGCCGTCCGGCCCAATGACGTACAGCAACGCCTTGCGCCCTGGGGCGTCCCGGAAGGCCCGCTTGTCGTGCATGGTCAACTCGTCGTTGAAGCTCATTTCTCACCTCATCAGCCAAAAGGGACCCCCGCTCGCGGGCTGAAGCGCGGGCGGGGGTGGGGGGAAGGGGTTACTGGGGGAGGCCGGGGGTCAGGGGGACGTGGAAGCCTCGCCCATCTGCCGTCACGCTGCTGAACACCACCACATGTAGGTAAGGGGCACTTGCTGCGGGCCAGACCACCTCAACCATGCGCGGCGGCGTGTAATTTGCCTCGTACTCCGTGAAGTTGCCAGTCGGTTCTGTTGGCTCAGGCACGACCCGGACGCCTTCCAGGGGTGCCTCGTAGATGGTGACGTTAAAGTTGCAATCCACCCGGTTACCGTCAAGCTTCGAGGCCTCTATCCGCATCGCGGTTGGGACCGTCACGGGTGTGCCGTACAGTTGCAGGACTGCGTCCTCGGCAATATCTAGCGCAATCCCGCCATCCGTCACCAGGATCGGTGTGGGCAGCAAGAAGAGTGTCCGCTGGTAGACACCGCTGCCGGTCACCGTGCGCCGGAGCTGGTCGAGCGAAAACTCGTAACTCCGTCCCTCGTACATGTTCGCGCCCAGCACGCTCAGCCCATTGAGGTGAACGTCCCCCTCCAGCTCGATGCCCGCGACGTACACACTCCGGCGAGACCAGGAAATCAGGGCGCTACTGGCAGGGGTTGGCGTCGCCTGTGGTCGGCCAGTCGGGGAGAACAGGCTGAGAGACGCATAGGGACCACCCTCGGCACCAGCAGGGGGTGTGCCCCCGTTCTCCAGGGTCCCCACACGCCCCTTCAGCGCCTCGAACATCGCCTTCGTCGGATACGGTCCTGCTGCCATTAGCTGCTCCTCTCCACCGTCTCGTACCCCTCGCTGTCCGCCGTGGCAGTCGCGTCCGGGATGGTCTGATAGCCGTCTGCGTCGGTGGCCGCGTCGGCGTTGGTGATGGTTTCGTACCCCTCGGCGTCAGGGCTGACCTCGAACGGCTCGCCGCCCGCGTTGCCGCCCTCGCCCCAGGTGGCCGTAAGGGTCACGTCGCTGTACCCGTAGCTGTACAGGGCGACGTACCACACGCCCGCCTGGGGGTCGGGGATGATGACCGTCTCGGCTGTACCAGCCTGCTCGCTCCGGGCATCGGCCACGGGTCTCCACGGCTGCGGGAACTCGGGCGGCGCGCTGGACCTGACGTACATATCCACATCCCCACTGCCGCCCCTGGTGCTGACGCGCAGTTCCGCCGTGCCGATGGGGATGTCTGCTGTGTAGAGCGCCACACTGCCTTCTGGGCCGCCTGAAACTGTCACTGGGACGCCGTTGGACAGCGCCTCTGCTGGCTCCACCGGCCCGCTGCCCGCTGCGGCCGTCCCCGGCTTCCACTTGCGGGCGGCCGCACTCCAGACCAGCGTCTGCCCGTCCTGGAGGTCCGTCAGGTCCACGTCGAGCAGGTCGCGCAGCCGGAGGCTCAACTTCGCCGCTGGGTACCAGCTGAAGCCCGACGGCTGGCTGCCGTCCGCCAGCGCGACGTACCCCACCTGCTGCGCTGTCGGCTTCGGGAACCCTTGGCCGTCCTTGCCCTTCGGCCCCTCCGGTCCCCGCGCCCCCTGGCCGCCCCGCAGGTTGCCCAGCAGCGTCCACGCCCCACCGGCCCGGCCCCACAGGTCGAAGGTGGTCGTGTCGAGGTACGCGTCCCCGTCCAGGCCCAGGCCTGCGGGCGGCCGCCCCGCACCGTTCAGGAAGCTCGCCCCGCGCTCGCCGCGCGGTCCCTGTCCGGGCAGCACGTTCACGGTCGGGGCCGGGGCCATGCCCCCCGCCCAGGCGGGCTGCTGCGCGTCCGGGACCGTGAAGTCCCAGACTCCCTCGGCGTCCGTGTTGGCGTACACCCGGCGGCGCACGCTGCGCGCGAAGGGCGGGCGTCCGGCGCGCTCCAGCACATACGTCACCGTCGCGCGGGGCGCGATGCCCGGCGTGCTCGACCCCAGCACGGTGCCGGGGCCGCCCTCGGCCGCCGTCCACCCCGCCCCGTTCACACTCACCAGCTCGTAGACGGGCGGCGGCAGCAGGCCGCGCTCGTCCCGCCAGTCGTCAATCAGGGCCACCGTGAGGCGCACGGTCGCGCTCTCGCCCCCGGCCACCTGGCCCACCACCTGCAAGTCCGCCACTAGCCCGTCACCTCCCTTCCGTCCGGCCCGATCCAGCGCAGCTCGGCGGCCACCAGCAGCACGCCCAGCGCCGCCCTTTTGCTCTTGCTCCCGTCCGGCTTCAGCTCGATGTCGCTGCCCGGCAGCAGCGCCAGGGACGCGCGGTCTGCCCGCTGCAACCACGCCGCTCGCTGCACGTACCAGCGAAGCTGCTCGGCGTTCAGGTGCATGTCTGTCTCCGTCGTGCCGACCAGCGGCCCCTCCAGCAGCAGGCCGCCCGCCGTCCGCAGGTAATCGTCCGTGCGGGTCTGGCGCAAGGTCATGGGGAAGCGGTGCACCACGGGTTGCAGCGAGGGCAGCCAGTAGGGCGGCCTGAGCGTGAGCGGCAGGGGGTACCCGAAGCTGTCCACGGTAATCACGGTGTACCCCTCGTTGGGGTCGCCGGTCAGGCGCGTCAACGTCACCTCACACCTCCCCGCTGTCCTTGAACGGATGAATGCCGATTGCCGCCGACGTGCTGATGTCCCCCGTACCCAGCGTGAAGCGCACGCCTGCCCCCTCCAGGTCCTCGACGCGTCCATCCTCGTGCTGCACGCCGGTGACGACGGCGGGCGTGAGCAGCAGGCCCGACACGCGGCCCTCGTAGTTCGGCCCGGCCACAGTGGGGTAGTACAGCGCCGCGGGCGCAGGCGGCGGCACGAGTTCCTTGACCCCGAACGACGGCGGGTAGCTCCAGCGCGTCACGCGCGCCCACACCCCCAGGCCGGAGTTCAGCACGTAATTCGCGCCCTCCAGCGCGGGGGGAACGCCGGGGGCCTGCAACCCGGACGGGAGACCATTGCCCCCACCCCCTGAAGGTGGCGCAGGCGGTTCGGGGGCGGGAGCGTCGTAGTGCAGGCTCAGGCGGCCCTGGCCCACCTCGGTTTCGGCGGTGACCTCCCAGCCGGCGTTGCGGCCCTCGAAGCTCTCCAGAGGCCGGAAGAAGGTGACGGCCGCTTCCAGCCGCAGCGTGCCGCCGGGCGAAACCGGTATCTCCAGCGCATGGGTGGCCGCCGCGTTCAGTTCGGAGGCCTCCGCCAGCGGGGGCGCGCTGGCGACCACCTCACCGTCCAGCATCAGGGTGTAGGTGGCCCTGGCGTAGTACCCGTACTCGGCGCGGTCAATTGCGATGCTGAAGCCGTGGACGGTCAGCGTCTTTCCGGACATGTTCACGCACGTCCAGGCCATCGGCAGGGTGGTGCCGCTCACGAGGCCTCTCCAGATGGGGGGCCAGGGTCAATCGGCCCAGCATCCTCGACCGTCTGCCCGACCACCCGCCACCAGCAGGCGATGTAGATGTACCAGCGCCCGTCCCAGGTTGCCGAGGGTGGCCGCTCGTCGTCCGGGGGCGGGTCGGGGTCGTACTTCTGCCGCCACCGCTCGTCGAGCAGGCCGGCCAGCGCGGGTCCCATCGGCCCCCGGAAATACTCCGGCGGAATGGTCAGCGCGCCCTGCTGGAAGGGCGTGTTGCGGCTGAACTCGTCCAATTCGACCACGTGCGAGTCGAAGAGCTTGATGGTGTGGGCCGAGGCCATTGGATGAATCAGGTCGGTGTAGACCTCGGGGTCCTGGCTCGCGTCGTCCGGCCCGGCGGCCAGGCCCACGGCGTCCGTGTCCCACGGCTCGGTCGAGAGCCAGATGGTCGTGCCAGTGAGCAGGCTGTAGCCCGCCTCGGTGGGCGTTGGAGAAGACGGGTCGGTGGATGGGTCAGGGGTCTGGACCATTGAATCTCCTTAGTCATCCTGTGGCGGGGGGTCAGAGGGGTCTTCCCCGCCAGCCAGGGGCTGCCACAGCAGGGCGTCCAGCACGAAGCCGGTGGACAGCTTCGCCGTCAGCGGTTCGTAGTCGCTCTGGTGGTCGTTCGCGCCCAGCTTTCCCAGGCGCAACTGGTTGCGGGCGTAGTCGAGCTGGTCCTGCTCCTCGCGCGTGAAGGCGTTGTCCGGCCCCAGCACGTCGTGGGCGGTCAGGAAGGCGGCCTGGGCAGCATTCACTGCGTCCTGGAGCTTTTTCACCAGCTCGTTGTCCTGGCCGGGGAGCGCGCTGCCCTCGTACCACGCCCCCAGGTCGTAGACGTGGACGAGGGCGTACTGCTCGGCCACCACCGTCTTCTTGACCACCTGGGAAGGCGGCGCGATGCCGACCACCGGGGTCTTTCCAGTGCCGTCCAGCCCGGCAGCGGCCAGGTCCTCGTCCGAGGCGGCATTCACGGTCAGCTCGGCGACGGTGATGACCGGCGGACCGGCGTCGCGTGTCACCTCGACGAACTGGACCTCCCCGGCGTCCACCGCCCGGCGCTCGGCATAGGGCGGGCGCGCGATGCCCACGTACTCGCCCTTGCGCCAGCCTGGCCCGCCGTCCCAACGTGAACGGGTGGCGTAGGGCACGTCCACGTACCCGGTGGATTTCCACTCGTAGAACTGCTGCCGGGGCACGCGCACCGGCTGCCCGTCGCCCGGTTCCGCCAGATACACGCGCCCGTCGTGTGCCACGCCGATGCTGGCCTTGGGACGGCCCTTCAGCGCCTCCTGTACCACCTCCTCGTTTTTCTGGAGCCACCCCGAGGGCTGCGCCACTGCGCCGGTCGCCCCAGCAAAGGTGCCGTCGAAGTAGTCCTTCAGGCTGATCTGCTCCATCGGGCGCAGCTCCAGCGTGTACTCCTCGCGGCCGTCCTCCCTCGGGCCGGGAACGAACCCGACCGCGACGGGCACCAGCCCTCGCGTCCGGGATGCCACCCACACCCGCGCCGCCACCGTGAACGGCGGGAAGAGGGGGTGCCGCGGCGACTTGAGCGCCAGCGTCCCGCCGGTCAGGCAGCCGATGCTGTCCAGCTCAATGTCGATCTGCTGGATGGGACCAGGGTCCTGCTGTGTGAACACCTGGTCCCCGATGTCCACCCTCCACCCGGTCAGATCCGACCGGGGGAGGTACATGCCTTCCAGTGCCTCTCTCAACGTGTCCTCCTAGCGTTTGGGGTTGAAGCCGCCGGTCGTGCCGGCCAGCGCGCGGGTGTGGGCGTCCATCGCGGCGATGTGCCGGGCGCTGGACTGCCCCCAGGCCGTGACGTGCCCGCCGAAGCGGTCCACGTGGCCGCCGAACTGCGCGACGCTGGCCTGGTAGGCCTGCTCGTGCAGCCCGAAGGCGTCCGTGGCCGTGCTGAACCTGGGGAGAGCGGGGGCAGGAGCCGCGCGCTGGGCATCCAGACGCGCGGCAGCGAGGGCGACATTGCGCCCCAGCTCCGCTGCCACGTCGTCCCGCAGGACTGGGGTGGCTCCCACCCCCGCCGCCTGGTTCCGCAACGCCGCGGTGTGGGCGACGATGGCGTCCCGCCACGAGGGCACGTCCTTCTGGATGGTGTCGGCCAGGTAGGACAGCATGTCGAGCGACACGCGCACCTCCGGCGCGCTGACGTTGCCCACCACCTCCATCGTCTGGGTCTGCTCCGAGTCGCCCGTGATGCCCCAGGCGTCGCGCAGGGGCCGCAGCGCTTTGTAAATCTGGCGGACCCTGCCCTCGACCTTGTCTCCGGCCTTCAGCAGCCCGGCGATGGCCGCGTCGTCGTCGGCGGTGCCCGGCGTTTGCAGCGCCGCCGTCAGGGCGTCGATGGCGGGTTGCAGCAGGGCCTTGATGGCGGCCGTCTCGATGGCCGCGGACACCACGGCCTCGAACATGGCTTCCCGCAGGTTCTTCCGCAGGGTGGACCGGAAGAGGCCGAAATTGCCCGCATTCAGGGCATTCACCAGCCCGTCCTTCACGCTGCCGGTGATGCTGCCCATCAGGGTTTCCCCGATGTTGCGGTAGGCCTCGGTCAGCCGGTCGAGCATGTCCAGCCGCTCTTTTTCTTCGAGCAGGACGTACTTGCGGTTGATGGCCGCGATTTTCTTGGCGTCCCCCTCGGCGGCGGCGAGTTCGGCGTCGCGCTCGCGGCGCAGGCGGGCGACGGTGAGCTTGTACTTTTCCTCCTCGTAGTTGCGGTCGCTGAGCAGGCGCTGGCGGTGGCGCTGCTCCAGCTCTTCCAGGTCGTTCTCGCCTTCGAGGTCGGCCAGCTCGCGCGCCGACTGCGCGGGGTCCTTGTCGGCCTCTTTTTTCTTGTCGCTGGGCGTGCGGCGGTCGATGTTGACCACCCCGAACGTGATGGCTTTGACGAACGCCGCAATCGCGTCGTACAGCACCACGAACAGGTCGGCGACGGCCGTCAGGATGGGCGCAATCAGCTCCAGCACGGGGGCCAGCACCGAACCGACCAGCGTGCCGATGACCTTGAAGGGTTCCTGGAGGGCCTTGATGGGTTCCTCCAGCACGGAGAACATCCCTTCCAGGATCATCCCGGCCGGATTGATCTTGTCGAGGATGGCCGAGAAGAGTTGCAGGGGATTCATCAGTTGCCCGAACCCCTTGGCGACGCCGCTGACGCTGTTCTGGAGGGACTGTGCGCCCCCACCAAAGCCCATCTGGAAGTCCAGCTTCAGGCTCTCGGGGGTGGCGATGCCTGCGGCCCGAATCCGCTGAATCCGTTCGTACTCGGCGCGGATACGGCCCAGGGCCTCGGCCTGCTCGGGGTACTTCTCGATCAGTTCCTTGAGGTTCTGAATCTCCGACTGGTACGAGATGGCCGAGCGGCCCAGCACCCCGTCCAGCCCGCGCTGTGCTTCCGCCAGCGCATCCAGACCGGCCGTGCTGGTCTTGGTGCTGTCGAGCACCCGCTGCTGACCATTCACGTAGTTCGTGGTGGCCTGGGTCAGTTGCCCCTGCACGGCGGCGGTGTTCGCCATCGCTGCTGTCAGGGCCGTCTGGGCTGCTGCGCGAGCCTCAGGGGTACTTGCCCCCGCCAGCGTTGCTCGGGCGGCCTCCTCGGCCTGCTGAGCGGCCGCGAGGCCCCCTTGCAGCACCGTGACCCGTCCCTGCCAGTAGTCGCGGTACGCGCGCAGGGCCGCGTTGTACTCGGCGGTGCCCGGCAGCCCCTTGGACTGGGCCAGCTTCAGGTTCGCCTCCGCGAGTTGCAGGCCTGCTTCGGCGGCCGAGTCCTGGGCCTTGACCAGTTCAGCCGCCAGACCGTCCACGAAGGCCTTGCCCGCCTTCTGCCCCGCCTCGGTCGCCGCCTGTTCGGTGCGGCCAAGCTGGGCCTGGAAGATGGGCAGGTACTGCTGGGCCATCCGCAGTGCCAGCGCCTGCTGCGCGTCGAGCTGCTCGACGGGGACCTTGCCCAGTTCGTCAATGACGGCCTGGGCGTCGGAAATCCCTTTCTTCAGGCTCTCGATCTCGCCCACATAGCCCTCGCGCCCCTTGGCCTCTGCATCCGCGATGCTGTCAGGTTTCCCGATTTTGCCGGTGTGGTCGGAGAGGGAGCGCGCCACTGCTTCGGGCGATTGGAAGCGGCCCCCGGCATCCTTCGAAAACAGCTTGTCCGCGAGGTCCACCGCGCGCTGCCGGGCCGAGGTGTCCGCGTCGGCCACCTGGTCGAGGGCGTCTTTGATGACCTTCGCCGCGGCCTTCCCCGCGAAGCCCATATCGCGGAAGCTCTTCAGCCAACCTTCTAGGCTGGAGCGGGCCGCCTGCCGCTGGGCCAGGGTCATGTCGTTCAGGCCCTTGGTGATGCGCTTCACCTCGTCCTGGGCACGTTGTTCCTGGGTTCGCTGGTCCTGGTCCTCCGTTTCCTGGCGGATGCGCCGAATCTCCTGCCCCTTGTCGTACTCGCCCTGGGTGGTGATTTCGGTGAGGCGGGCCTGGTGGTCGCGTTCGAGCTGCTCGCGGCGGCTGGCCCAGGTGCCGTCTTTGACGGCCTGCTGCCGCAGGTCCTCGAAGCGGCGGTTCTCGGCGTCACGCTCGGACGCCATGCGGGCGTTGATGCTCTGGTTCGAGAGGGCGATGCGGGCGACCTCTGCGCGGCGCAAGATGCCCAGCTTCGCCTCTTCGTTATCGCCTGCCGCGCGCAGGTCGTTCTGCAAGTCAGACTCGGCCTGCCCCTTCCTGCGGTCGGCGTCGCTCTGCGCGCGCTGGTTCAGGCCATCGCGCAGCTCGCGGTCAATCCGCAGGAGGGCGTCCTTCAGCGCCTGCTCGGCGCGCACCCGTGCCTGGGCCGTCTCGAAGGCGATGCGCTCCAGCTCGGTGCCCAGGGCCTGGTTGCGGTCGATGATCCAGTCGGTCAGCTCGGTCTGGAGGCGCTGCTGCTCGCCCACGTCGTCCTGGGCCTTTTCGATGAGGACACGGTATTTCTCCGTCTGGGCGCGAATATCGGCCTGGGCGGAGAGGGTCGCCGTGTCCTGGCGGCTGGTGCGGACCTGTCCCTCCCACTGCTGCTCGGCGCGCAGGCGGGCGGGAAGGTCCTCCCCGGCGCGGTCCACGTCGAGCTGGTAGCGCCCGACCGTCCCCTCGTCGCGCTGGCGCTCGACCGCGTCCACCCGGTCCAGACGCTCGTTGGCGAGGCGCACCAGTTCGGCGGTGGTGTCGCGGGCCTGGTCCAGAAGGACCTTGTCGGAGGCGAGCCTGTTCGCCAGTTGCAGCGCGTCCCGGCGGTCACGCACCTGCTGGATGGCCGTGGCCTGCTGGCCTTCCAGCACGGTAGTGTCCTGACCGAGCTTGCGGGCCGCCTGAATCTGGGTGCGGTACCGCTCCTGAATCTGGATGATTTCCTGCTCGGCGGCCACCTGCGCGAGGCGTTGGCGCGCCGCCAGCACCTCGCTGCCGAGTTCCTGCTCGATGCGGAGGAGTTCGGTGGCGTTGCCCTGGGCCGCGGCCTTCCGCGCCTCGTAGTTCTCGACGACTGCTTCGGCATCGCCCTTCTGGAGTTCCAGGCGACCCTGCCGGAGGGTGACGTCACGCAGCTTGCGGCGGGCTTCAATCTCCTCCCGGATGAGCTTGAGGCGCTTGCCCTGCTGGTCGCTGCCCTGCTCGGCGGCCAGGCGGCTTTGCAGTTCGGCATCCGTCATGCCGGCGAGGGCGCTTCGCAGGCTCTCCAGCCCAGCCTTGTACTCGGCGGCCCGCTGAACCGGCAGGCGGGAGTCGATGGCTTTGACCAGTGCCTGGGCGGCGGGGACCCCGGCCCAGCGGGCACGCGCGGCTTCCAGTTCTGCGACGGTCATCTGCTGGACGCGCCCCCGCACCTCGGCAATCTGGTCGCCCAGCTTCACGAGGGCCTGGCCCTGCCGGTCGAGCTGCCCAGCCTGGCCGAAGAGCGGCTTGAAGCGGTCCTGCTGGCCCTGGGGCAGCTTCTCGATTTCGGCGCGGAGACCGGCCACGGCCTGCTGGTAGTTCTGGAGACTTGCCGCGCTGACGCTGCCCTTTGAGACCTTCAGGCCGAAGTCCTGGTTCAGGTTGTAGAACTGGCGACCCATCTTCTCGACAGCCTGGGCTTCACGCAGACGCTGCGCCGCCTCGCGCTGCTGGCGCTGCGCCTCGCGCCGCCGGTCCTCAGCCGCCTTGCGGTCGGCTTCGAGGGCGCGGCGGTTGGCTTCGGCCTGGATCTGGCGGACCTGCGCCTCGCCCGCCGAGAGGATGCGTGCCTTCTCTTTCGGGAAATCGGCCCACGCCGCCGCCTGCTTCTTGGCATCGTCCCGGACGACCTGAATGTCCAGCACGGCCTGGGCACGAATCCTCGCGGACCCCTCAGCCATCGCGTTCACGCGGGCCTGCTGGGCCTGGCGCTCGGCGGTGGCCGCGGCCTCTCCGGCGCGGCTTCCATATTCACGCCGGACCTGAGTGGCTTCCTGCCCCTGGCGCGCGGTGAGCTGGCGGCTCAACTCGTTGCGCTGCTTCGGGTCGAGAACGTCCTGGCGCAGCTTCTCGCGCAGTTGGCGGTACTTCTCTGCCAGCTGATCCAGTTGGTTCTGGAACTCGGTCCCCCCGAAAACCTTGACCGGCTTGGCCAGTTCGGCGCGCAGGTCTTTCACGGTGGAGGCCTGCTTTTTAAGCTGGTCGTCGGTCAACTTCAGGGCGGTTTGAACCTGCTGCTGCTGGGTTCTGGAAGCGGCGGCATGGCGTTCGCCTTCGGTGGTCAGCAGGGTGATGTTCTGCCGGGCAGCAGCGAGGTCGGCCTGGAGCTTCTTGATGCGCGCCTCGTCGGGGGGACCGTAGATGCGCTCGCCGGTCCACTTCGTGCCCTTGTATTCGCCCTGCTGCGCGTCGGAAATCTGCTGGACCAGCAGCAGGTACTTCGCCTTGGCGCGGGACAGCTCGGTGTTCTCGGCCATCAGCGCTCGCACCCGTGCCATCAGGGCGTTGAAGCTCTGCTGGTTGCCCTGGTCCACCTGGTCATAGGCGCGGGCAGTGTCGCCCATGATCTTGTTGGCGTAGATGGCGAGGCCAGCAACCGCCGCCGCGATGATGCCGGGGCCGGCCGCGATGGCGGTGTTCAGGAGAGCCTGCGCGCCTGCCACACTGGTCAGGCCGGAAACGAGGGTGGGAATAAGCTGCGCCAGCTTTCCCCCGGTCACCGCCAGTGCCCCCCAGCCGGAGGAGGCCGCGGCCCCAAGGGCATTGGCCTTCAGGATGAGGAGGGCACCGGCCAGAGCCAGCACGTAGCCCCGCAGTTCCCCGATAATCGGCCCGCCCCGCTTGACCTCGTTCAGGAACCCGGTCAGGCCCTGCACGATGCTGGTCAGGGTGGGCAGCAGCCGCTCACCGACGGCGACGACGAACTGTTCCCAGGTGGCCTTGAGAATCTTGACCTGACCCGCGTAGCTTTCCAGTCGCTCGCGTGCCACCCGGGCCGCCTCGCCCTGGAGGCCCATCGCCCTGATGTTCTCCTCGATGGCGGCGTTGGTGGTGCCGAAGAACACGCGGGCAGCGCGTCCGGCGTCGGAACCGAAGATTTTCTGGATCGCGTTGTTGCGATCCTGGTCCGACATGGACGCCAACTTCTGGCGCAGCTCTTCCAGCACCTCGCCCAGCGGGCGGGAGGCACCGGCGGCGTCGTAGAAGCTGACCTTCAGTTTGGCGAGCGCGCCTGCCGCGGTGTCCGAGGGCGCTTGCAGCGACGTGAGCAGCGTCTTGAGCGACGTGCCCGCGTCGCTCATATTTTTGAAGCCGCCCTGGGCCAGCGAGGCCATGTAGCCCGCGAACTGGCTCAGGCTGAGGCCCGCGTCCTTGGCGACCGGCCCCACGGCCGCAATGGCTTGGGAGAGGTCCTCGGCCGACAGAAAAGTACGGTTGGCGAATGAGGCGAAAACGTCCGCGATCTGGGGCAGGTCCTTGGCCTGCTGCCCGAAGGCGGTCATGGCGGCGACCGCGAGGCGGCTGCCGTCTGCCGCCGAGATGCCCGCCGCCCCCGCGAGGGTCAGGGCACCGGCCAGCCCCCCGCCAATGGCGTCCTTCGCGCTCAGACCGGCCTTGTTCAGTTCAAGGATGGCCGTCGCGGCGTCGCGCGCCCCGACCCCCAGCGGGGTGCCGATGTCCATCGCGGCCTGGCGCAACTGGCCCAGCTCAGCCGCCGTCGGCTGGGTCAGGGCCTTGATATCCACCATGGTCTGCTGGAACTGCGCGGCGACGCCGACCGTGCCCGACAACCCTGCGGTGAGGGTCACCACGGCGGCCGCCACCCCACCCAACGCCAGGCCCACCGGCCCCGCCGCCCCGGCCAGGGCCGAGAGGCCCCCGGTGAGCTGCTGGGTGGAGACGAAGGCCGCCCCGAGACTCCCGCCCATTTGGGCCGCGAACTGGGGCAGGGACTTCAGGGCGTTGACGACGTTGCCCGCCAGCCCGACCTGCGTGAACATCCCGTTCAGGGCGTTCCGCTGGCTGCCGAGCTGCGCCGAAAGCTGGTTCAGGGAGCGGAGCTGTCCCTGGGTCGTAGTGCTGCGCTCGCCGACGGCGCGGATGCGGGTTTCCAGGCCGCGCAAGGCCGCCTCGTACTGCTGGGTGGCCTGGCGCTGCTCCAGGAAGTTGAACCTGCCCGCGGCGGCGGTCGCGCGCTCAAACTCAGCGCGTGCTCCAGCAAGGTCAGAGCGCAGGCGGACGATGCTCTGGTCGTTGATCTTGGCCGTCGCGCCCGACAGGCCCTTCATCACCCGTTCGAGGGCCTGGGCCTCGCGGCTTCCCACTTGCAGCCCGGACGCCATGCCCTGCCCAGCGGTCTGGATACGCTGCATCTCCCGCAGGTAGGTGCGGAGGCTGGTAGCGCCGCGTTCGTACTGGGACTGGGCGACCTGCAACTCGCGGGCGAGCCTGCCTATACCGTCCCCGGCGGCGGGGGTGACGCCCTTCAGGGCAGTGGCAGCCTGCCCGGCAGCGGCCCGCAGGCTATCCAGCTTGCGCTGCTGGTCCACCGTCAGGGGGCCGAGAGAGCGGAGGCTGGTGATCTCCCCCTGGATGGCCGCCTGGAGGTTCCGCACGGCCTGCTCGTACTGGGTGGTGCCGAGCGTCCCCGCCTTCAGGTCGGCATTCAGGGCGCGAAGTTGCCCCGCGTAGGGACTGCTCCCCGCACCGGGGCTGCCGCCGCCCTGTCCACCCGTGCCGCCCCCGCCGCTTCTACCTGTGGCGAGGGACCGTAGGCGGGTTTCCAGCGCGTTCAGGTCGGCAATCTGCTTGTTCAGCAGGGTGATGACGGCCTTGACTGCACTGGTGTCCACCGTGAGGACGCTGGCTGACGTGGTGCGCAGGTCGGTCAGTTGCTGTTTGATCTCGTCGAGCTTCGCCTTCGCGTCACCCTTCAGGTCTACCGTGACCTGCTTGCTACCGGTCAATTTTCCGAGAGCCTTGTCCAGGTCGGCCTGGGTGAGGGGCTTCACGTTGAGCGCCACGCTTGCCCGGAGGCTCTGGGTGGCTTTCTTCAACTCGGCAACAGCCGCCGCCCGGTCCATCTTTGGCGTGAGGGCGACGCTCCCCAGCAGCTTCTGGGACTGGGTGGCGAGGTCACGTAGGGCCTTGAGGGTGGGGGCGGTGTCGGCGGTGACATCGAAGCGGGCGTGCCCGACCTGGGTCATGGAGGCTCCTGGGAATAGAAAGACCCCCGCTTATAGCGGGGGCGAGGCAGAGAGGGGGTGCTTACTTAGAGAAGCTGATTTCCGGTGTGACGTCCAAGCCCTCCATCTTCAGAGTTGCGTATACGTCCATCGCGAGGGTCTTAAGTTTAACCTTCGAATTGGCAGGAATTTGAACGACTTCGGATTTAGTATCCATTACCATTCCAAGGTTTTTGACGGCGCAAATCACCGACATACCAATGACTTTTGAACCCTTATCGTTCTTGGCAAGTATCTCAAATAGCCCTTTTGAGGCCAAGTCCTGTTTAACGAATTTAGTAGTTTCGGTAATCCTCAGGGAAAGACTCCCATTGGCACCACCCATATTCTCATAGGTGACGCAGTCAAAGATTCCGCTGGTTTCTCCCGTCTTAATCAGGGACGTAGCGATGATGACGGGAGCCTCTCCTAGGTTTGCGGTTTTAGTGGCGATGGCCGCATTCATACCGGCCTTCTGGGCACCGTAGTACCCGCCCGCCGCTTGCTCCCAGGTGTAGCCATACTGATCGAGGAACGTATCGGCGGTGGCAGGCTGGGGCGCAGGCGTGGTGGCCGTCTGCGCGGTTGCGTTGCCTATCGAAAGCAGGGTGAGCGTGAGCAAGATTTTTCTCATTCCTCCACCCTACCTGCCCCTCCTCACATAACCCTTACCCCTTGCAATGTAGCTACAAACGCGCTACACTCTGGCTATGGAATTCCACTGGGACGACGCCAATACCGAGCACATCGCCCGGCACGACGTCGAACCGGAGGAAGCCGAGGAAGCGGCCACCGACCCCCGCCGCCTGGCCGCCCCCGCCTACCGTGCCCAGAACGGCGAGCGCCGTCAGGCCGTGACTGGCAAGACCGAAGGTGGCCGCATCCTCACCGTCATCCTCACCCGGCGCGGCGACCTCTTCCGCGTCGTGACCGCGCGGGAAGCCAACCCCAGCGAGCGCCGCGCCTACCGGAGGTAAGTCCCATGCCCGAACTGACCATCATCACCGACATGAGCCAGGTTCCCGCCTTCGCCACCGAAGCCGAGGAAGCCGACTTCTGGGCCACGCACGCCCTGGCCGAGCACCTCCTGAGCGCCGGGAACGCGGACAGCGACCTGCTGCCGCCCACACGCCCCCGGAAGTCCAACCCCACCAGCCTGCGCCTGGGCACGGACCTGGAGCAGCGGCTGCGCCACCTCGCGGAGCTGAAGGGCACCTCTTACCAGACCCTGCTGAAGGAGTTCGTGCTGGAGCGCGTCTACGAGGAAGAGAAGCGACTCAAGATCATCTGAGGTCCACTCCCCCTCTAGCAGCGCCCTTACGCCTCCATCGCAACTCCGGAGGGCAGCGGCAGGGTGAACCGGTAGGCCGTCGAGAGCAGGAGGGTCCCCGTGAACCGGTTGTGCCGCTCCAGCATCCCCGCGCTGTACTCGACCTCCCAGCCTCCCTGAATGTGCTGAAACGCATGCAGTTCGGCCAGAGCTGCCTTTAGGTTCCCCAGCGCCTCCGCCCCCGTCGCCCCCAGATACACGTGCAGGTGGGCCTGCGAGGTCAACACCTCGGCGATAGAGCGTGTGTGGGCATTGGCGTCGGCGGCGGCCGTCACCCGGTACAGTCGGACAGCATGCATCCTCACAGGCTACCTTGAGCGGCGTCCCCCTCCAGGAGCGCGCCGTAGCCCTCCGCCACGGCGCGCACCCGTTCGAGGTCATCCTCGATCTCGACCATTTGCACGCACCATGAGGCTCCCTTCAGGTGCCCCGCCTCAATCGCTTCCACCAGCGCCCAGCAGTGCTGCGGCTGGAGCGGTGGCTCAGGGATGGCGTCCGCTCCCCGCGCATACCACGGCGCGAACTCCGGCGGCGAGAACACCGATTTCGGGTCGGGTTTCTCGCCGCCCTTGCCCTTGCCGCCCAGCGCGTTCCCCACAAAAGCCTGAAGCTGCATGAAGGGCCACGCGCGCTTCAGGTGGATGTCGGGAATCTCCATGTAGAGCCGCGCGATGACCATGCTCAGTTCATCGAGCGCCGCTCCCCAGGTGTACTGGGGATAGTGCTTGACCACCTCCAGCACGATGGTCTCGTATCGCAGCGCCTCCGCGCCCTTGCTCAGCCGCTGAAGGGCACGTTCGCGGGCGTGGATTCGGCGTTTGGGGTCTCACCGGCCATCTCGCCCGTCTGGAGGAAGGCCTGCAACTGGTCCAGCTCCTCGCGGGACATCTGCTCCAGCAGCCAGGTGCCGGTGATGGGTTCGACCTCGGCAGCCTCGCCCCCCTCTTCCGCTGGCGTCACCACCCGGCGGACGTTCAGCAGTGCGGCCAGCCCGTCGGCCTGGGCACGTTTCGAGGCGGTGACGCTCGCGGCCAGCTCCTGCCCCTTGGCGCGAATCTGGGCCGCCGTCATGCTGCTCTCGTCGAGGTCGTGGACCTCGTCGCCCAGCGCGGTCGGCAGGGCGTCCGCGAGGTCCGCCATCTCCGCGTAGCTGAGGACCGGGCCGCTGAACTGCCGCCCGTACAGGTCGAGGTCCACCTGGGGGAGGTCGAAGGTCACGCCCGGCGCGGGCACCAAGCCAGGGCCTTCGTGACCGGTGCGGAGATAGGCCATCAGCGCCGTCTCGGTCGTGGCGTTCAGGTGTGCGGCCACCCAGTCGGGCGTAACCGGCTGGGCGGTGCGGTGCCCCAGGATGACGGCCAGTACGCCCGCCGTGTCCGCCACCTGCTCGCGCAGGGTGGGCAGGAAGTTGGCGCGGAGCTTGGCGTCCTCGTAGATGAGGTCCTCCTCCGCGGTGAGGCGCTTGGAGGTGAAGTCCAGGCCGCCTAGGGGGAACTGGAGCTGCTGCGCGGTCTTGGTGGCGAAGATCATGCGGGGCTTGGTGGGCGCAGTCGGCGCGGTGGTTGCCGTGGTCATTGTGGGTTCTCCTGTTGAGGTTCGGTGGGGAGGTCGAGGCCGGCCTTAAAGAAGGTGCCTTCCAGCGCTTCGGACGGCAGGGTGAAGGTGCGGGAAGCGCCATGTTCGTCAGTCAGCGCCACCCGCTGCGGGCTTTCGTCCAGCACGAAGAGGAGGGCATCCTCGACGGTGCCCTCCTCGGTGACTGGTGTTTCGCTGATGACGGCGACGTTCGGCGTGCCGTCCCAACGGTCACGCCAGACGGGCATCAGGGCAGGGGCGTGAACGCGCCGTCCGCGCCCTGGGTGCCCTCCTCGGGCACGCCGAGGGGCGTGACGCCGTTCTCGATCTTGATGAGGCCCTTGCTGGGCACGTCCAGCTTCCAGTTCTTCACCTGGAAGATGCCGCGGAAGACCGGCTTGCCCTCGCCCTTGCCGAGGGGGAAGACGCGGTAGTGGACCTTGCTGCCGTCCTCGGTCTTGGCCTTGCTGGCCTTCTTCAGGACCGCCAGGGCCGCGTCGTCTTCGGTCCAGGTGGTATCCCCGAACTCCAGGGTGCCCTTCTCGCTGCCGTCGAGCACCTCGACCTCGTTGCCTTCGGTGCAGAAGTTCTCGAAGGTCTCGGTGCCCTTCTCGCCGCCGAGAGAGACGCGGTTGGTGAGGCAGAGGTGCTGCCAGGCGGCCGCAGGGGGTTCGCTGCCGTCGGTGTAGGGAGCAACTTCGATGCGGGCGTTCTTGCCGAAGCGGACTTTCACGTCTTGTGCCATGTAGGGTTCCCTCCTCAGGGAGTGGGGTGGTCGGTTGGGTCGTAGAGCAGGCTGAACCCCACCTGCTCCGGCATGGCGCTGCTGGCGTCCAGTCGTCGGGGTTCATCGTCAAAAGGCCAGAAGCGCTGGGCGATGGCGTTGGTGGCCTCCTCCAGCACATCGGGCAGCGCGGCCCGGTTCAGAAGGCGAACGGAGTAGGACTGGATGCCCAGAGGAATGAAGGCCTCGATGTTCTGCCGCTTCGGGTTGGGGCTGATGAGCACCTCCAGCCCGGTGACGGTGGTGCCCTCCGGCGGGTCGCCCACGCGGATGGCCGGGGCCTCCTGGCCGTCCGGGAAGCGGTAGGTGCCCACCTGCACGCCCGCCTCGGCCAGCGCCGCCTCCACGCCGCGGCGAATGGCCAGGGCACTCACGTCAGCCCCGCGTGCCGCAGGAAGGCGTCCGCGAAGTTGAACTCGCGGGCGACGAACAGCGGCAGATTGCGGGCGGGCAGGGAGGCGCTGCGGTCCGTGAACACGGCCCCCAGGAACGTCGCGGCGGCGTGGTCGACCTCCCAGGTGAGACGGGCGGTGTTGCCGGCCACCTCCGGGTCCTGGCGGCTGTCGCGCAACTCGCCGGTGTCCACCAGGTTGCGGGGGCTGCCCACCGTCTCGCCGTTCGCGCGGCGCGTGGTGTTCGGCCAGGCCCACAGCGGGTCCTCGAAGGCGTCGTCGCAGGCCTGCGCGAACTCCTGTGCCACACCGGTCAGCCCCTGCTCGAACAGGTCGTCCAGGTTGGCGAGGGTGACGGTGACAGCCACGGTCAGGCCAGCGCTTTGCGGAGGTATTCCAGCTTCCTGGCCCCCAGCCCCGGCACGGCCAGCAGTTGCTCGTCGCTCAGGCCGCGCAGGGCGTCGAGCAGGCTTTCCGGCGAGCGGGGGGCGAGGTGGACGAGCTGCTCGACCTCGGCAGCCGCCTTCGCCATGCCGTCGTCGAAGAGGGCCTGCTCGTTGTCCCAGGTGCCGTAGCGCCGGGTGATGGCCCGGTTGTAACGGCGCAGCGGCTCCAGCGTGGCGGCGACCGCCGCGCGGATGCGGTAGCCGTCCACGCTCTCCGGGGGCGCGACGTCGGGGTTGAGGGTGAGGTGGGCCACGTCCATGCCACCGGAGTAGTCCACGGTGATGCGGGCGGCCTCCTCCTGCGTGGGGTCCTCGCGGACGGCCACGCGCTTGAGGGACTCGGGGATGGGGGGTTGGGTCACGTAGACCTCCAGGTAGCGAGGAAAGGCTCGCCGTGAATGAGGCTCTGCACCGGGTCCGCGTCCGGCCATGCCAGCCGCACCGTGAGCGTGCCCGGCTGGCCCTGAAGAGTTAGTGGACAGGTGCTGCCCCAACGGACGCCGTCCGGCCAGGGCTGCGGCTCCCCGGCCTTCCCCCAGCGCCCGAACAGCACCACCGTTGCCGTGTCCGCCCCCACCGCGTCCCGTGCCTGTGGGTCGGTGGTGGCCTCCAGGCGGGCGGGCAGGGTCAGCGGCACGCCGGGGCTGGGGCTGACGTTCCCGGTGCGTGGATCTTCAACGAGTGGGCCCGACGTGGCGAAGGTGAGCAAGTCGTGCCGGGTGCGGGCCGGGTCCACGAAGCGGCAGACGCCGGGAGCCGTAGCGGTGAAGGCGGACTCCTGCGCGTAGCGCTCGATGAACAGCACCCCGTGCTCCCAGGGGATATGAGACCCTGGGGCGGGGCGTGGGTGGTCCGGGTGAATCTCCAGCACCCGCATATCGGGCGCGTCGGGACGCTGCCGCAGGCTGCGAGCAAGTGTCCCGTCCGCCCGGCTGGGGTCCAGAACGGAGAACTGACAGGTCGTGCCGTCGCTCCACGTGGTGCTGTCCCGGTAGAGGATGTCGGCTCGCGCGCGCAGGCGGCCCTGCACGCGCTCGCGAATCCGCTCCACACGGCCCATCAGAACCCCGACTCCACCGGGAGCACGACCGTTCCCCCGCGCGGCCGCTGCTGGGTAGCCTGTCGCTTCTCGGCCTCGACCTCCTCGCGTAGGCTGTCGGCAAGTGTGGTCCAGGCGTCAGCGTCCACCTTCAAGCTGCTTGTGGGGGCGAAATACTCCTCCTCGTACTGCCCCTCAACGCGAAACCGCTTGACCTGCTCCCCATTGCCCTGCGCGGCCTCCGTCCGCGCTGCCGCCGCTGCCACATCAAGCACGTAAGCGGCCACGAGGCGCAGGTCCCCAAGCTGCGCCAGGGCTTCATCGAGGTCAGCCTGTTCAGCGGGGTCCAGGCCCTGGTGGTACTTCCAGGCGGCGGGCTGCACCAGGAAGGCCACACGCTTGCGGGCGGCCTCGTCCATGTCAGCCCTCGGACGTGCTGGCTTCAGCAGGCTTGATCAGGGCGGCCCAAGCCTCCTTGGCCTGCGCCTCGCTGATACGGTTCACGCTGGCGATGCGCTTGATGGCCTCGTCTTCAGGGGGCAGTGCGGGTCGGGCTTTGGCCTCGTCCAGCTCCGCCTTCAGGTCGTCGAAGCCTTGTGCCACGGCCTGCGCGAGGTCCTGGCCTTCGGGATGTTCGTCCGTGGGGCGGGGGACGCGGAGGAAGTCCCCTCGGGCCAGGACAGCGTCGGAAGCCCGCTTGGCCAGGTCCTGGAGCTGGTCGCGCTCTTTGGTCAGGGCCTCGACCTGCTGGGTCAGCTCGGCACGCTGGCGCGACAGCTCCCCGAGCTGTACGTTCTGCTCGCGGTTGGCGGCCGCCCCCCTGCTGTTGCGGTCGGTGAGGTTGGCCACCTCGCGTTCCAGCGTGCCGCGTTCCCGCACCAGGCGGCGCAGCACGTCGTCCGGCTGTTCGCCTTCCTTCGCTTCTGGGGCCAGCAGGCCCAGCAGCGTGTCCAGATTGTCCTGGGCCTGCTGCTGGGCCGGGGAGCCGAGGGCCTCCGCCTGCGTGGCTTCCTTGTCCGCTGCTTTGAGGCCCAGGCTGTTCGCCAGGACCTCGGGAATCTGGATAGGCGTTTCCGAGGGGCCGTACCGCTTCCCGGCGTAGTCCACCGTCTGCGGCATCCGCTCCACCGTGACCATGCGCATCAGGCCACCTCACTGTCGAGGAATGTTTTCTTTTTCATCATCAACCACCTTGTAAAAACCCTGTCCCAGACGTGATAAAATGTAAATGCAAAGCCCAAGCGGGACGGCAATCCCCTTGGGCACGAGCCAAGCATTGGAGGTGCTTAGCTGTGCAGCATTCTATCCCTCTGGAACCGAAGAGACGGAATTCTCCTGGCGACATTGAGGTCCGTTGCCAGATGTGTGGTCGCGCTTGCTACCGGTGTAGAAGCGTTGTTCAGAAGGCACAGGCTGCGGGCAAAGGATTCAACTGCTCTCCAGCGTGCCGCGCCGAGTATACCAAGACGCTACGGGGGCCAAAGAGCGCGAAGTACGCAAGAGTCTCTGTGCAATGCGCTCATTGCGGCAAACACCTGGAGAGGCCGGCGAACCAAGTGCAGGCGCATGGGCACCAGTTCTGTGATCGAGTCTGCTCAGGTGCGTGGAAGAAGACGCACCCCAGCCTCCCCAAGAAAACAGCGCCTTCTGCTTGCCTGACTTGCGGGAAGGAGTTTTACGCCAAGCCTTACGCGCAACGTCGAGGGCGCGGCAAATACTGCTCACGATCCTGTTACGCCGACTCCATCTCCCTCAACAATTCTGGCGACAATCACCCCCTTTGGCTGGGTGGCGGCGTAGAGTATCGGGGACCCAACTGGAGCAAGCAAAGAACCGAGGCGCGGAAGCGGGATGGAAACCGGTGCCGAAATTGCAATGCGTCCGCTCGGCTGCATGTCCACCACATCCGGCCATTCCGCAGCTTCGGCTATATCGTCGGCGTCAATGACGCCTACCTAGCCGCAAATGAATTGAGTAACCTGATTACTCTTTGCGCGAGCTGCCATAGAAAAGCAGAGCGGGGCAAGGTTGCCCTGCCTACAATTGATTAGGCAAGCTCAGAGTCCAGTATTACGAGCTTTTCAGGGGCGTCGAATATCGTCAGGCTGTTCGCGGCCCCTTCGGCGATGGCATTCATCGCGCGGCCCTGAGGGGTATAGGCGTTGAGCCAGATGCCCGGGCGGCCGCCGCCTTCGACCGTCGGACCGACGTGCGTGCGGCCCAGGCCGGGACGGGTTTCCGTCGTGCCGTTCGTCATGTCGATGGTCACATCGTTGCTGCCGACCACCGCGATCTTGCCGTCCGGAAGGACCTGCTGCTGCGCGTAGATGTCGCCCACGGGGATGCTGACGGTCCGGCGGTAGCCCACCAGGGTGTACGTGTCGCGGGCGTCCTGGCTGAGCGTCTGCTGCGAGCCGATCAGGCGGCGGACGGCGACGATCTTGATGTTGCCCCCCGCGCTGATGACCTCGCTGGTCACAGCCATAGGGTTTTCCTGGCTGTCGAGCAGGTAGTTCAGCGTGTTCATGGACATGACCCGCGTGCGGACGCTCCCCAGAATGTTCTCCGCGCGCCGCATGTCCCGCCAGAAGGTACCCGTGCCTGCGCCGTACGCGTCCATGCCCGTGCGCTTGGCGAACTTGTTCGCGGCGGGCACGCCCAGGTCGATAGTGCCGCCGCGCAGCACGAGGCGTCCGGTCGTCAGCGCCTCGCCACGCATCAGCTCGTGCCGGTCCGTGAAGCTCTGGCGGATGATCTTGCCCAGCCAGTTCACGACGAAGTTCCGGATGTATTCCAGGGCGTTCCCGGTCACCACCCCCGCACGAATGTTGATGATGCGCTGCTGCAACTCGCGCTGCATCTGCTCGGGCATCACGTTCGTAGCCGTCCACTTGGCAATCGGGTGGCTCTCGCCTCGGAACTCGATAGCCCCCACGGGGATGTAGGGGCTGTCCATGCCGGTTTCGCCCGCAGGCGTGGTGATGATCTTCAGGCCGCCCGACTTCGCCTCGTAGCTGATGCGCAGTTCCTCGGGCAGGATGGCCGCCAGGGCGTACTCACTCTCCGGCACCGGCTGGTTGGCGAGGTCGAAGAAGTCGTCCGACGTCATCGTGCTGAGGATGGCCTGGACGGTGAAGGCGTCACCACGCGGGCCGAGAGCGGCCGCAAGCAGCGAGGCGGCGAGCATCTGCCCGGCGTAGACGCCGGACGGGTAGTGCTTGGGGTGTTTCATGGTGGTCCTTTCAGAGTGGAGGTGTGGAACCAGGGGTCGCCGTCTCCCGAACGTCACTCCAAGTAGGTGGGAGTGAAGGCCTGAAGGTAGAAGCGGGTCGCCTTGCCGCGAATGGCAACAGGCAGGCGAGCGGGCATGCCCGTCGCGTCGGGCAAACGGTCCTCATAGACGTTGCCGGACACGACCAGGCCGTAGCCGCTGGGGCTGTCGGAGGCCAGGCCCTCCTGCGCGTCGCTGAACAGCAGCAGGGTGTCGGCCGCTCCATCGGCGGGGACAATCTTGTTGTCCACCACGCTGACTGCTGTGCCGCTGGGGATGCGCCGACGCCCAGTGGCGCCGTACTTCGGGTCGGTGAACGCGCCCCAGTTCAGAGGCGCGCCGGCACCGTGGTAGGTCAGGCTGTGGTAGTCCGCGATCCAGTGGGGCATGGACATGCTGAACTTCTCGCCGCGAACGGCGAAGGCCCCGCCGAGCAGCAGGGCCGTGAGGGAAAGCAGGGATTTCTTCATGGGAATCCTTTCGGAATTCACTACGCGAGAGAGGCGGACGTCCGGACGCCGGGCTTACTTCGCCGCTGCGGCTTGCGGTTGCAGCGGGTCCTTGTAACCACCTCCTTCCGACTGCTTGGCGAGGGTCTGCTTCACCCAACTGCCGCCGCCACCGCCGTTCTGGTTCGTGGTGGTGGCCGTGCTGTCCTGCCGGGTGAACTCAGTCCCGCTGCCGCTGCCGTCGCCGCTCGCCTGGACCTGAAGGGCGGGCAGGTAGTCGGTCCAGTTCTTCTTGGCGTACTCGCCCAGCTCGTGCTCGACGCCCTGGCCGTCCTTGACGTAGGCCACCTGCACCTTCTTGCCGTCGCGCTCGACTTCCTTCGAAGGCAGCACGGTGAGGCCATCGGCCTTCAGGCGGTCACCGAGCACGGTCTGCTTGAAGCCCGCGTGTTCAGCGGCCGTGCGGATAGCGTCGGTGCGGTCGCGGTCGGCCAGGGTGGAGGCGGCCTTGTCGCCGTCCTCGACCTTCTTCTTCACGTCGCCGGGCTTGCCGAGGGCAGCGTATTCGCCGTGTTCCTTCAGCTTCTGGCCCAGCTCGTCGGGCTTGCCAAGGGCGAGATAAGCCTCGTAGTCCTTCAGTTCCTGGCCCCGCAGGACGCGGGCACCGTTGGGCACCTGGTTCCCCTTCAGGGTTTCGTTCTCGCGCTCCAGCGTCGTGACCCGCTTGATGAGGTCGGAGTGGCTGGTCTTGGCGTGCAGAGCGTCGTTACGGGCCTGCCACTCCTCGGCGGTGAGGCGTCCGTCGTTGCCGGTAGTCGTGGTCGTGGTGCCTTCGCCTTCGCCGCGCGGGAACGGGGCATTGGCGAGCAGCAGGGCGGTCAGGGTGAGCAGGGCACGGTTCTTAGGCATAGAGACCTCCAGGAAGGCGGTGTGTCACGCCGAGGCGGTGAGCGAGTTCGTCGTGGATGGCCTGGGCCTCACGCATCTGCACGCAGGCCTGGCGGTGAACGTCGTGCAGCGGCGAGCCTTCCTCAGCCGCGCCCTGCTCATGCAGGGTGGCGCGCATGCCGAGCAGCTTCTCGTGCATCAGTGCGGTTTTCCGGAGCAGTTCAGTGTCTTCCATAATCTGGCCTCCCAAATGGGGATGAATGGGGACGGAATGGGACGCTCAGGCGTAGGCGTCGAGGTCGGCGGGACCCAACATCTCGACGCGGTAGGCCTGGGCGTAGTCCGAATGGAGAAAGCCGTCCCAGGTGAACTGGAGCGGCTCGTGAAAGTTGCTGTCGCTAACGTGCACGATGTCCTCGCCCGGCGAAATGGGCAGCAGCACGGCCACCTGATGCAGCCAGCCGGGCGTGGCCCCGCCGATGTTCACCAGCAGGGGCGCATGCGCCGCGCCGCCCGGGCTGGCGGCCGTGAAGCGCCGGCGCAGGCTCTCCCAGAAAGCAGTGGGCGTGCTGGAGAAACCCGGCTCGGTGCACCACAGGCTGGACACCAACATGCCCGCCGCGGCGAGCCGGGCGTAGTACCTCGGGGCACTCACGTCGTTGGCGTGCTCCAGCAACGCCTCGTCGCCCAGCAGGGCATAGAGGCTGTGATACAGACACCCGACCTGCCCGTGCTGCTGCCGGTGCTGGAGGGTCACGAACCCAAGCCTGCCCAGCGGGGCCAGTTGTAACACGTGCCCTGCGACAGCACACCCCGCTCCAGCGCGTTCTGCACGCTGGGGGCCACGTAAGACCAGCCCTGATCGAGGCCGTTGACCGGGCTTGTGGTGCGCTCGCCGGTCGTCCACTCCAGGCCGTACCCGTTCTTGCCGATGGCAAAGAGCTTCTGGCTGTAGAAGTGCCGCCAGACCTGCCCGGGCTTGGCCTGGTCGTGAATGCGGCGGCAGCTCGGGCAGTGGGCGAGACCTGCCGCCGTTGTGTTGGGGGGTTCAAAGCGGCCGTATTCAGGGAGAGTGGGGGTGTTGGCTTCCCGCTGGAGGACGAGTGTGGCGACCTCCTCGGGGGCCAGCCAGTCGATATGCAACTCACGGGCATTCGCTATGGAGCGTCCCACCTCCACCTCGAACCCCAGGGCTTTCAACTTGGCGCTCACATAACCAACGCCATAGGAGGGCACCTGGTAGACCGTGCCGAGCAGGCCGTTTTCAACGGCCTGGCTGACTTCAGAGAGGGCGTTCTCCAGGTAGGCGTGCAGAGCCGCCTGGAGCTTAGGCAAACAGCCCTCGCGGGCCTGCTGTGCGGTCAGCATCTTTTACTCCTCCTTTGGCAGGTACGCGAACGGACGGCGCACGCCCTCGCTCAGCCGCTCCGCCGCTTCAAGCGCGCGCTGGAGGCGCAGGTGTGGGTCGAGGTCCGGGGTGGCCTGCAGGGCTGCCAGCGCCGGACGGCTGCCGCTGCCGATGGCGGCCAAGTCGCGGTATTCGGTGACGCAGAACCAGGGCGAGACGTGGAAGAGTCGCGCCTGCCAGCCGACCAGCAGGCCCAGGTCGGTGTGTTCCTGCCCGTGCTGCCGCCGGAGTGTGCCCGCGTTCGCGTGGGCTGCGCGCAGCTCGTCCACGAAGGCCGTGCAGAGGTAGGCCATCACGTCCTGACCCTCATGCCGGGGCGGCGGGGCGAAGGCGTAGCGGACCACCTGGCTGCTGCGCTGCCCCCCGGCCCAGCCCAGCAGCCAGTCGCCGTGCTGCCAGAGTTTGCCCTCCAGCGTGGTTTCCAGGTCGCCCTCGTCGTCGGAGAGCAGGCTGTCGGCCCCCATGAACACCTGCCCGCCGTGAATCACAGCGGCGATGACGGTCACGAGCGGTACCAGTCCGTCATGACGCCGTCCTCGTATACGACCGTGACGTCCGTCAGCTCCACGACGTGCCAGACATAAGGTCCCTGCTGGCAGGTGCCGATGTGGTGTGCCGTGGCCGGGAAGGGCTGGCCGGTGGCCACGACGCGGAAGGTGCGAGGGGTCGTGCCGCCCTCCGGGCACTGCGGCTGCCTCACCCACAGTTGCAGCGTGTCCCCCTGGACGTCCACGTGGACGGGGGTGGCCCCCTGGGGCAGTTCCAGCACCTGGCCCGGCCCGTGGGATAGGGAGTACTTGAAGATGACGTGCCGCGGACGTTCATCGGCCTCTTCAGGGCTGGGGCTGCTGCGAGGTGGACCCGCCTGAAAGTCCCGCAGGAACTCCCAAGCCTGCCGGTTCCATCTCGCGTCGGCCAGCGCGTTGTGTTCACCCTTGCCCTGCTCGGGCAGCTTGGGGTCGCCCAGGGCCACGCACCATTGCTTGATGTCGCGGGTGTACATGGGCATGCCCTTCGGCAGGTCAATCATCGGCCCGAAAAGTTGACAGAGGACCACGTGGTCGTAGGCGCTGTAGTAGCCCCACAACTCGAGCTTCTCGCGGGGCGGTGCGAGTTGGCTCGGGTCAATGCCGTGCGCCTCGAAGAAGTCGAGCGCCAGCGGCCTCCCGTGCTGCTCCTCGTACCATTCCCGCTGTGTGTGGTAGCCCAGGAAGCGCAACAGACGTGCCTTGATCTCCTCCCGGCTCACAAAATTCTCCGGCCTGGGCGTGAGCTTGCTGATGACATGTTCTTTGACCCAGTCGTTGGCCCGCTCCCAGTCGCACTCGTTGTTGATGAGGTACAGCTCGCGGCCATCCTCGGCAACGACGCCGATGCTGATGAGGTCGATGGTGTTGCCGTCCTCAATGAATTCCGTGTCGTAGAAGACCTTCACGCTGCTTTCCTCCCTTTCCGCCGCGTCTGTTTCGGCGGCGCGGTCGCCTCAGGTGCCTTGGGCGTGAGCACCTGCTGTTTGAGCGTGGGGCTGACGCCTGCCTGCCGCTCGCGTTCGATTTGGGCGTCCTCCTGCGCCGGGTCGTCCTGGCCCTGCCGCTGCCGGGCCGTCTGGAGGCTGATGACACCTGCCTGTGCGTCGGCCCGGTCTGCCGAGCGGTCCTCGGGGCTGGGCGGCACGATGCGGCTCTTGACCTGCCCGTCCACCTGAATGGACTCGAAGCGTCCGGGTTGGTTGGCGAGGGCGGCCAGCAGCGCGAGGAACGTTTCGAGCACCTCGGTGATGGTGGCCTCGGCCAGATCAATCACCGGCTGGCGGATGGAGTCGAAGTCCGCGATGGCCACCTCGCGCGAGCGGCCACTCGCCACAGCGTCCGCACCCATCAGCACGTAGGCCTGCCCCACCTCGCCGTACAGGTTGATGCGGTTGTGGTCGGCGGCCTCGATCAGGGCGTCCGGGCTGACCGGCGTGAAGCGGCCGTACTCGGGCTTACCCAGCGGCTCTTCGCCCAGATACTCGCCCTTCTCGCCAGTCTTGTCGTAGGTGGCCCCGCGCCAGGCGGTCATGTGCCCTGCCCCCACCTTCAGGGGCAGGTAGCGGCGGCGCATGACCCCTTCGGCCTTGTCCGGGTCCTGCTCCAACACATAGGGCGGTTCGACGTTGATGCCGTACCGCTCCATGAACCCGGCCAGCTCGGTGTTACGGAGAATCATGGTGCTGGCCGTGTTGTAGGCCATCTGGTTCTGCAACACCTGGGGTGTGATGAGCGCGTCCAGGGCCAGCTCAATGAAGGTGATGCGGCTACCCAACTTGATGCGGGTGGCCGGTGCTTCCCCTTCCTGCCCCTCCTTCACCACGCGCAGCACCGTTTCCTCGCCCTCGACGGTGCAGACCTCTGCCGCTTCCTTCTCTGCCGCGTCCTGGTAGGCATAGATGGCGGAACGGACGAACGTGTCCGGGTCCTCGCGCACCACCACGTTCTCCGGTTGCGCGATGCATTCCAGGCGGATGTAACGCGCAAGCTGCGCGAGCTTCAGACCCGGCTTCACGCGCACCTTGCCATCTGCCCCCTGCTGGAGCGCACCCCCGGCCACCCGGAAGCGCAGGATGCCGCGGCCCTCGCGCCGGGCGAACACCAGGGCCTGCCGGATGGCGCGCTCGGGGTGGTTGCGGTCGAGCCTCCACCACGCTTTGGTGAGGGCGTCGGCCTCCTGCTCCAGCGTCGTGCGTTTGTTCTCGTCGTCACGGGTGGCCTCGACCTGCAACAGCGTCCAGTTCATCCGGGCGACACTGCTGTTCACCTCGCGGTTGACGAACTCCTTGATGAAGTTGGTTGAGGTGAAACTGCGACGCAGGGCCATCTGGAACTCGTTGACCACCGCCTGAGCCTGGCGCTTCTCCTGCTCGGTGCCGCCCTGGGGTGGATGGACGACCGGGCCACGCCAGTAGGAGAGATCCTCCGCCCCGCCACCGATGGGCTTGCCGAGGTGGTGGCCGTGGTACATCTGCCGGGCTTGGTCGGCGGTCGCGCTGAGGCCAACGACAGCGGCCTCGCGCAGGTCTTGCAGCGAGGCCGTGAGCAGGGTCAGGTTCTGGATTTTCTTCAGGGTGGTTCACCTCCTTTGAAAGGTCAGCCGGTCCAGCCGTTCCAGCCGCGCTGACGGGCCGCAGCCGGTGGCTTCTTGGCCCGCCGCTTCTGCTTGAAGCGCTGCAAGGCCTGCGTCGTGGGGTCAATCTGGTCATCGTTCGCGCCGTTGGGGAACTGCGCCCACTCCGGCAGGTATTCGCTCGCCACCCAGGGTGCGATGCTCGGGTGAGGCAGGTAGACGTTTCCGGCCTCGATGGTGCTGCTCTCTGCGGCCACTCGACTCTCCTTGCTGCCCTCAGGCTCGTAGGCAATCAGGCCGGGCAGAACACTCCGCAGGTCGCTCATGATGGCCGGGCCGTTCGCCTTGTCCTCGATCAGGTGTTCAGGGATGTCGGGATGCCGCTCCGCGAAGGCCTGCACCTCGGCCTTGGAGCGGACGTAGTCCCAGCGCCCCCGTACCTGATCGAGCAGGAAGAAGTCGGCTGCCCGACTGCCCCAGTCCTGCCCCACCACGAAGTCGCTTTTCTTCGTCTCCTTGAAAGCCAGGTCCCAACTGCTGAGCCGGAGGTCGAAGGTCTCTGGAGTAGGCACCACCAGTGCCTCCACCTCCGTGATGCTGCCGTCCTCGGCCACCACGGGGACCCGGATGGGCGGCAGACGGCTGATGAGGTGGGCAGGGGCGTGGTACCGCCACCACCAGCCCTTCACGATGCCGCCACCCACCGGCACAGGCCGCTGCTGAAGCTGCCCGGCCACGCCGAAGGAACCGAGGTCCAGGGCCGCCTGCTCGTAGTCGGCCTCGTCGCGGAACTCCGGGAAAAGCAGCTCGCCGGGCCGGGTGCGAGGGTCCTCCCAGATGGACGTTCTGGTGTGGTGTTCCGGCTCGTACTTCTCCGGGAGGCGCAGCACCTCCCAGCCACCCTTGGCTATCAGGTGGCCGGTCAGGTCCTCTTCGTGCAGGCGCTGCATGATGCAAATCTGCACGTACCGCTTGGGGTCCGCGCCGCGGCGGCTGAGGCTGGTGTCATAGGCGTTGTTGATGGCCCGGCGGTGCGCCCGGCTGTGAATCTCGGTGGCGTTGTTCGGGTCGTCAATCAGAAGGATGTTCGCGCGGGCGCCGGTCGCCGCGGTGATGGACTTGACCAGGCGGCGGCCGCGCGCCGTGGTGTCGAACTGGCTCTTGCTGTTCTGGTCCCGGGTGAGCCGCACCTGGTCGCTGTACCGCTCCTGATACTCCGGCGACTCCACGAGGCGGCGCATGGCCATGCTGTCGCGTAGGCTCAGGCTTTCGTTGAACGCCACGGCGAGGAACCGCTCGCCCGCGTCCATCTCGGCCCACACCCACGCGGGGAAGAAGACGTTACAGAGCGACGACTTCATGGTGCCGGGCGGGACGTTGATGATCAGGCGCTTGATTTCGCGCCGCGCCGCCGCTTCGAGGTGCAGGCACATGGCGTCGAGCGCCCAGCCCCAGGCGAGGGGCGTACCCGGTTCCAGAACCTCCCAGAACTCGTGCACGAATTCGCGCAGCGTGAGGGGCTTCACCTCTTCCGGTTCAGGCAGTTCGCCGCGGTCGGACAGTTCCCGCTCGGCCAATTCCGCGAAAATCACATCATCGTCGAGCCACTCCGGCCAGTCGTCACGCCTTTGCCGCGCCACGCGCTTGCCGCCTCCGCTCCAGCAGCTCCATCAACTGGTCCGTGCTGAGGTTCTTCAGGTCAGCCGGGCTGCGCAGGTCCTCTACCCGCACGGTGAACTCCTCCATGCCGCGCGCCTGGCGTTCCAACTGCGCCCCCGCAGTGGCGAGGCGGGCCAGCTCGAAGGGGGACATCTCCTGCGGGTTCTGGTGTGCCATCGCCCGCACGGCGAGGGTCTGCATGCCCTTCCCGATCTTGGCCTGCCGCACGCGTACCTCTTCCACGGTTTCGAGGTCGAGAGTGCGCGCGGCGGCCGCAGCTTGGGCGCGAAATTGGGCGCGGAGATCCGTCCAATCTTCGTCGCTGGAACGGCGTTTCACCTGACTGAGGCTGGGCCAGCCAATTCCGCGACTTTCGGCACTTAATGCGTCCAGGGTGACGGTGTCATCTCCGCGGATGTACTCGCGGCGGATGGCCGTCCAGTTATAGGCGGGGGGACGCCCTGCGGCGCTACGCGCCCCGCCGCCACTCTTCTTTTTCGGGATCGTCTTGGGCTTGGGGTCGCGTTTCGACATGGGGATTCACCTCCTTCAGGGCACAGAAAAAGCCCGCGCTGGGGCGGGCAATAGGGTGAACGGGAGTTAGAGCTGCTTCATGCGGAGGAACAGGGTAATCACGCCACCGTCGTTCGTGTAGGCAAAGCCGCCGCCCTCGTCGTCACCGTCCTTGTCATCCGATGGGAAGAGGTCCCGAAGGCGCGAGCTCTCTGGAACGCTCTCGAAGTCGTAACGGCCGCTCCGCATCTCCTCCAGGACAAACTCCAGAAGCGGGGCCAGCTCTTTGGGACCGTCGTCGCGCCGGGTCATGAGGGATGTTAGCCCATAAAGTTGGGGCCCCTTACTTCGGCGTCCACCCCTTGCTGAACCGCGTGCGGCCACCCGTGCCCCGCTCCGTCATCCCGCCTCGGTCATAGAGGCGGGTGACTTCTTCTTTCTCCATACCGCAGCGTTCCATCACCTGGGGGACGGTCAGGCCTTCCTCGTCGATCAGGCGGCGCACGATGCCTGCCATTGGCAACACACCGTGCTCGCCCCGCGCCCGGTTGTGCCGGATGGTGCTGAGCATCTGGTCGCCGGTCGCAGGCGGCAGCAGGCGCACCACCGGCACGTACCCGTCGGTCATGGCGTAGATGCGCGGGTCAGCGCTGACGGTCCAGCGGTGGAAGCCGTCCACAATCTCGCCGTCAGGGCGGGCGACGATGGGCTGGGTCCAGCCGTCTTCGAGGATGCTGGTTTTCAGCAGCAGCAACTCAGGCTTGGCGACGAAATTGGGATTGTAGCCGTTCGCGTGCAGGTCGTCGCGTGGCACCCACTCGATTCGGGAGAGGGGCTGTGCGTCACGTCCGATTTTCATGGGGCGTCTCCTTGGAGGGCGCGCGCTTCAGACAGCTCGTCCTGGTAGCGCTGGAGGTCGGCGCAGTACTTCTCGTGCGCCTTCCGGAACTCGTCTGGCGACTTGCGCCCGATGTTGGGCTGCCGCCGCTGTTTGAAGTTCCCGCGCATGGCCATCTTCACGAAGAAGGCCCACGAGTACCCGGTGAGCGGATGGTCCACATTTGGGGCCAAGTCGTCGGCTGTCTTGCGGTAGTGCATCCGCAGGTGGGCGCGAATCGCCTTGCTGACCTGGGCCTGTTCCTTCGGGGGGAAGTTGGCCTGCACCAGGTCGCGCAGCCAGGCCTCGTAGGTGAGGCCGGGCGGCTTGTCGGGAATCTCCCCGAAGGCGTACAGCTCGGTGCGGCTGTAGCGTTTGGCGGTGGCTGCGCCGGGGACGCGGTAGACCATGCGGTCCCAGAGTTCGGGTTCGCACTCGTGGTACTGGTCGAGGCGCTGTATGGGTTCCTCACCGAAGGGCGGCGCGAGGCGCTGCTTGCCGGGCGTGAAGCCCATCTTGTCCAGCAGGTCGTAGACCCGGCAGTAATCCCAGCCCATCAGCTTGGGCGCGAGCCACACGTCCTCGGTACGCCAGTCGTAGATGGGGTAGGCCTTCCAGACGTTCCCGGCGTGCTGCACGTCGTTCGCTCCGCCATACCCGCCGCTGTCCTTGATGATGTAGTTGTCGACCGCGCGGCGGCTCACCGCGGCCCGGCGAATCAGGCTCTCGTCGGCGCGGATGCCGAGAAGCTGCACCACGTTCCCCAAGCTGGGGGGAAACAGCAGGCCGGACAGCTCCGGGATGGAGAGGCGCTTTTCCACGTCGTGGTGGTCGTAGCCTGGCACCTCAGTGATCGCCGCGGGTGGCAGATCGCGCACCCACACGTCGCGGTCTTCCGGTGCCCAGGGGTACCAGACCGGCGACTCGCTGGAGCAGGCGTTGCGGTGCTTGACCGGCACGCAATACCAGTCGAGCTTCACCAGTGGGTCGGCGGCCACGCGGCGCACGTAGGCGACGTTCTCGGAGTAGATGCACTCCTCGTCGTAGAACACCACATGCAGTGGGCGGCTCCGCTCGCGGGCCACCTCCAGCGCCAGGTTGAGGACGATGGTGCTGTCCTTGCCGCCGCTGAAGCTCACGCTCACGTGGTCGAAGCGGTCGAACAGGACGCGCATCCGTTCGCGGGCCAGGGTGAGCACGTCCTGGTCCACGAAGTGCGACTTCAGGCGGCTGTTCTTCGGGTTGTACCGGTAGGGCTTTAGGCCAGGGTGGGGCGCTGCAATCTCCGCGAGGGGCTGCTCAGACGTCAGCGGGTCCACTGCGGGCCTCCCGTGTGGCGGCGCAGGCTGGCCGTGGTGCTGAGAGGGTGCTGGGCCGCGCCGCCGGGGCCGTAGACCGTCACCGTGGCGTCCGGGAGGGGCGCGCTGCCGGGGAAGGGCAGGCTGCACAGGTACGTGCCCTCGCGGCGGGTCAAAGCGTGCAGGGGGTGGCCGCGCCGGGCGGCAAGCACGCGGCCGTCCCCGGCCAGCACCAGCAGCGCCAGCGGCACGCCGGGGGCCACGGTGTCGAGCAGGGTGGTCACGCCCGCGCCCAGGTCCGTGCGGGCCAGCAGCAGCGCCAGGACCTCGCTGTCGCTGGCCGTCTGTGGGGCCAGGCCGTGTCGCTCAGCAAGGAGGGCCGCGCCGGGCACGGTGCCGTTGTGAGCGACGAAGAGGCGTTCGGCCTGAAGGGGTTGTGCGCAGGCGAGGTCGTCGTGTGCGCCGGCGGTTGCCAGCCGCGCGTGCCCGACCACGCTGTCCACCACGGTAGACAGGGCCGCGCCGTCCACGGGGCCGAGGCGGACGTGCCGCTTGCCTGCGGTCGCCCAGCCGTGGGCGTGGGGGCCGCGGGTGCCCGCCGCGAGGGCGAGGCCGCGCAGCCTGTCCGCCTCCGGCGGGCCGCCGCTGCGCCAGAAGCCGAAGAGGCCGCACATCACCGCAGCCCCCTTGCCTGCATGTACTGGCGGGCCTGGGGGAGCACGGTGGCCGCGTGCCGGACGATGTCAGGGTCAATCTGCCATGTCTCGTCCCAGCCCTGCGCCTGGCTCTTCGTGTAGAGGCGCTGGGGCCAGCAGCCGGTGCCGACCTGCCAGCCGCGCGGGTACCCGTAGATGGGGGGCAGGGAGAAGCCCTCGCGCTTCAGGAGGGCCAGCACGGCTTCGTGGGGCCAGTCACGGATGGGGCTGTAGCGGGTGATGCCCTCGCGGTTGCGGTAGATGCCGCCCTGCCCGCAGAAGTTGCCTTCGGCGTGACGGCGGCCCAGCACCAGGACGTCGAGGCGGTGCTGCTGGAAGTACTGGCGCTGCGCGGCGTGCTGCACCACCCGGAACCAGCGGGCGTTGTCCTGGGCGCGCTGCGGGAACAGCAGGTGCGGGTTCTGCGCGAGCCAGTGCAGGTCCTGGCCGGTGTTGATGACCTGCACGCTGGGCGGCATGTGGTCCGTGACCCAGGCCAGGAACTCCGGGTACTCCAGGTTGGTCATGCCGAACACGCAGGCCTGGGTGCCGAGCTGCTCGCACAGCCACTCGACCACCAGCGAGTCCTTGCCGCCGCTCCAGGCGAAGGCCACCCGCTTGCCGGTCAGCTTGGCGCGCATCTCCGCGAGGGTGCGCTCGACCAGGGCGTCGAGGTCGGCCGCCGGGCAGAGGTCCTCCACGCGGTCCCAGGTGTCCAGCCAGGCCTGCTGGGCGGACACCTGCTTGCGGGGGATGGCGGGGGCGGTCACAGGTTCCCCGGCAGGTCGGCGCAACTGCTGGCGTCGGGGCGGTCCTCGGTCAGGAAGATGGTCTGGGCCATCATCCTGAAGCCGCTCATGCGTTCGCGGAAGGTCTCGATGCTCTCCTCGGGGTGAACGGAGTCGATGACCGCGTTGGGGCCGAGCGCGTTGAACTGGTGCGAGACGCCGCGCGGAATCTGCATGTCCACGAAGCTGTTCTCCGGCACCACCAGGTTGTAGCGGGTGCGCCGCACGCCGACGGGCAAGTCCGGCATGTCGTCCTCGAACTGCTCGGGCACGAAGGGCGTCACGCCGGGGATGTTCGTCACCAGGAAGGGGCTGAGGCTGCCCACGCGGATGGTGGTGCCGGGGCCGGTCATCATCCGCACGAAGCGCAGGCCGGTGTGCAGGTGCATCCGCGAACAGATGCCGCGCTCGGTCACGTCGTAGAAGTCCATCAGGTAGCGGCTGGAGACGTACCCGTCGAAGGGCTTCTCCAGCATGTACACGTCACCTTCCTCGAATTCCTGGGCGCGGATGATGCCGTCCTCGTCGGGCGTGCGGGCGGCGCGGCTGCCGTGGGCGGCCTGCACGATGCGCGCGAAGGCCCACACGATCTGCCCGGCTAGGTCCGCGCTGAGCCGCAGGACCGGCGTGACGACGTTCTGCGCGGGGTCCACGAATCCGGCCACGTCGTGGATTTCGTTCTCGTCGTCCGGGTGGGCCTTCATGGGCTGGCCGGTCACGCGGCCACCGTCCCTTGCTGCACGCCCGCCAGGTAGTGGCGCACGATGCGGACGACGGCCTCCGGCGAGGTGGCGACGCCGAAGCGCTCGCGGGCGTCTTTGATGGCCCGCAGCAGGTCGTCGCGCTCACTCTGGCGCACCACGTACGCGACCTGCACGTAGGGGTCGTCGTCGGTGGCCGGGGCAGCAGGCGCGGGCAAGCCTTCGCTGGGGGCCGTGCCTGTTGCAGGCGTCACGAACGTGTCTGGGGCGCTGACAGGGGCGGGCACTTCCGCAGACGTCTCCGGGACCGTCATGCCCGGCGCGCTGCCGCTCTGCTGTGGGAGGACAGGGGCAGCCACCGGCTGGACGGGCTGAATCAGATCGTTCAGGAACTCGCTGGGGGCCTCGGGCAGTGCGGGGGCAGTGGTCGCCGCGGCGTCCGTTTCCCTCACGAACGCAGCGAGGTCGAACCCGGACACGGCGCGCAGGTCCTCGTCGAGGTTGGCCAGCAGGCTGCCCAGCAGCTCGTCGTTCCAGCCACCCAGTTCGCCGGTGCGGTTGTGGGCCACCAGGTAGGCGGCGGCCTCGTCCTCGCTTCCGAAGGACGCGCCGCGCGTGACCGGCACCAGCCACATGCCGTCCTCGCGGACCTGCACGAATTGCGGGGCGGGGTGCCCGGCGGCGTGCGCGCGCTCCAGCACCGAGAGGCGACCATGACCGGCAATCAGGCGGCCCGAGGCCTCGTCGATGGCGAGCGGGTCACGGAAGCCGAAGCGGCTGATGCTGGCGGCGATGGCGCTCTCGGCATGTTCCTTCGGGTTGCCGGGCCAGCGGGCGAGCTGGTCGAGGGGCAGGTACTCGATGCGGAGGGCGGAGGCGGCGGATGGGGAGTTCTTACGGGACATGCAAGCTCCAGCCCGTGTCCACCAGGGTGGACAGCGGGGCGACGCACAAGGATTTGCCCTGGGGGCAGCGGCGTCTTGAGGTGGTCGTGGGGCAGGGGCGTCCTGCGGCCCGGTGGACGCGGTCATGCCGCGATGCGCCCAGGTTTGAAGGCCCTGGGCTGGCCGCTCTACAAATCCCGCGTGGCCCGCGCGCCGGGAGGAGGGTGTCGGATTCACATCCTGTGGGCGCGGGGCGGTGCGGGTCGCCCCCCGTTCCGAGGGGCCAGAAACGACAGTGCCGCCCAGCGTCAGGCGCTGCGCGGTTGGGTTGGATATAGGCGGTTTCAGCCGCATGTTCTGGAAGGCCGGAAGACCGGCAGGCGAGTGGGGAAGAAGGGTCAGCGCTTCATGGCAGGCACCTCCAGGGCTGGACGCACGCTCGGCAACGTGCGGGCTACGCCAGGCCTAAACGAACGATGCCCCTGTGAAGGCAGGGGCATCGCTTTACACGGGTAGACTTCGGCGCAGCTTAAAAAGAAAACTGCTAATTCTGACGAGGATTTGTCAAGCCCCCCTGCTCAAGCGCACGCGCCATGATGCTCTGCATGGTGTCCCCGAGGGCTTTTTTCCGCTGCTCACGGTTTTCGGGCGTGTTCTTCGTTTGCGGCAAATGCAGGCCTGCTTCCGGGTGGGTACTCGGAATTTCTGCCGGGTCCACGTCGTTGAGCACCATGGCGCGGCGGATCGCATCAAAGGCGCGCAGCAGGCCATCGCTGACGTTCTCGCGCAGCCGCAGGTGGCCGTCGTTGTCGCGGTAGATCAGATGCCAGTCGTCATCCTGCCGGCGGCCCTGCTTGCGGCCGTGCTCGCGGTCAGCCAGGTCCTGAATCCAGCGCCCCAGAGCGGCCCACCCCGCCTCGCCCACCTCGACGAGCGTGCGCGCCTCGATCTCCCTGCCGTTGACCACCACGGGCGTGTGGCAATCACGGTCATACACCACGACGAGGCGCACGTAGAACTGCATCATGCCCTGATCGTCGCGCTGCCGTCGCTCCTCGCGCACCGACAAAATCTCACCGTGGAAGTAGCGACCGGTGTGGAACTTCTTGCGGTGGCGCTCCAGCTCGGCATTCGCCAACTCGTACTCAGCGCGGTAGGTCTGGACCTCGCGCTCCATGACTTCCGCGCCTACCGTGTCGCCCTGGGCGCGCAGGTTGCAGGCTTCGAGGGCCGCGCTATACATGGCGAGCAGAGAATCTTGCAGCACGCCTGCCGTCGCGTTCCCCTTACCCTGGCCGCTGTTGTCGGGGCGACTGTTGGTCCCGTACTCGCGCTCGGCCAGGTCGATCATGCGGCGCACCGTGCTGCTGATCTGCGCGGTTTCGCGCGCCTCCGCGTCCGAGAGGAAGTAGCGCTTATGAATGCACCGGGCGATGTTGTTGATCAGGAGGCGACTGCGTTGATTCAGCTCCTCGGTCTGGACCTGTAGGCGTTCATCGGGCAGCGGAGCCTCCAGCATGACTGCGCGCCCGTTGCGGCCCGGCTGACGGGCTGCGAGCGCCACCGCTTCCGCTTGCGCCGCGTCAAGCAGCACGCGCGCCGCATCCGTCTTCACCGCCTGTGCGCTGCCTCGGGGCACCACCAAGGCGGCGAGTTGCCGGGCACGTTGGTCGGCGGCCTGCCGGAGCGCGGCCACCCCAGCGGCTCCCCCGGCTTCCTGCGCGTTCGCTTCCAGCAGTTGGTTCATCAGCCGCTTCCAGCTCGGGCGGCTGCGAGCGTCTATCAGGAAAGCCGGGGGAGCCGCTGTGGCGGGCGCGCGGGAGACGTGCTTGAGGGGCACGGTCTTCTGGGTGCCGTCCAGGAACTGGAGGCGGACGGTGGGGATCTTCACGTCCTTGCGGGGCGCGCGCAGGACTCGGGCACGGCTGCCTGCATAGGGATGCTCGACGTTCCGGGGAACGTAGAACACCTGCTCGCCTGCTGTGAGGGTCAGGAGTTGCTTGGAGGTGATTTTCCTGGGGGATCTGCGGTGACGGTTGGTGGCCGCCGCCTGCTGCTCCTCGTCCAGCAGGCGGCGGCGCTGGGCGGCGAGTCTGTCTGCCTCCCGCTGGGCCTGTTGCCCCCGTGCGGCGCTGGCGTTCATGCTGCTCCCACCTGGTGGCACTGCTCTGCCAGCCGCTGCCGCGCGATCTCACCCAGGCTTGGCCCGACCCGGCGAGTATGCGCGGGGCCGTATTCGGTCCAGTACGTGGCGAGGGCATCGGTGCCCGCAGGGGTGAGGATGTAGCCCTCCTGTTCGCCCTTCTTGCCTTTGCGAGCACGCACCCAGCGGATTTGGCCTTTGATGCGGTGCAACTCGTGCAGGAGGTCCCGCTGCTCGTTGGTAGGGTCTTGCTGTTCGGGGGCCCACAGCCGAGCGGCTTTGAGGGCGTCGATAGGTTCGAGGGGGGTCAGGCTGAAGGCGCTGAGCAGCAGATATTCGGCGGGCAGGGGGTCACTCATGCAGCAGCTTCTCCGATAAAAGTGGGGATGGAAGGCGAGTAAAGTTGTGATGCAGACTAGCGCAGCCGTTCTTGCGCCTCGGTGACAAGTAGTTCTTGGAGTGTCCAGGCGACGACGACCGTAAACCCGGACGCGCGCAGCCGGAGATGGCAGGCGAGCTGCTCAGCGGTCGGTTTGTTACCGGGCTGCTTGAGTTCCGCGAACCACAGGCGGCGCTGGCCGTCTTCCAGGTAGACCACGAGGTCCGGCCATCCCGGCGTGTACCAGACCGTGCCGCCCTTGCTGCTGCCCTTCAGGCTCTCCTGCACGCTCCAGCCGCATTCGGTGAGCTTTTTCACGGCGTCGGCCTGAAACGCGGCCTCGCTGGCGTAGCCGTTGCTGACGGTGCGCGGAAGATACCCGCCCAGGCGTTCTCCCTGGGCGGGCTGCTGCTCTTTGGGGAAGAGGTTGGGGTGCCTGCGCTTGTACTCCCGCAGGAAGGCCTCGTCGAACGTCAGAGAAGCACCTCAAGCACATTGGTGGGGGTCAGCTCCACGGCCAGCGTGGGGCAGAACCAGCGCCACCAGGGACGCACGGTGACGGTGCGGATGCCCACGTAGGTATGTGTGCGGCGGAGGTACCCGACCTCCATCTCCTCGGCATCCTGGATAGCCATGCCCCGGTACATGCCGTGCAACACTCGCGAGGTATCCGGGTCGTAGGGGAGGAGCCGCCGGGAGATGTAGGCGGCATGTTCGGCGTCTTCGTATTCCCCCGATGTGAGGCGTTCCAGCGGCACGACTGCCCCCAGGCTGTTGATGGCGCTGTACGCCGCCACGACCTCTCGGGGAGCCAGTAGGCAGGCGGGGTGATGGTCGGTGCCCCGCCCGCACAGTCGGCAGGTCACGCCGCCCCCTCCTCATCCTGAAGTTCGGCGGGGATGACGCGCCAGCGGTCGCCGTTGCGGCCGATATGCCCGCCCTGCGCGAGGATGTTCAGGATCTTGTCGGTGCGCCGGGCACTCCAGTTCAGACGGGCGGCCAGCACGCGGGCAGTCAAGCCCGCCTCCTCGCGGCGCAGGCAGTCGTACATGCTGCGCTCGTCAAGGTTCAGGCGGTCAGGAATGGGCGAGAGGGTAGGTTGGGCCGCAGGCGGGGGTGGCACCTGCACTGGGGAGGGGTAGCAGAACCACTGCGTACCGTCCTCCTCCTCCGGGGAAGCGGAGAGCGTGCCGAGGCGGTGGAGTGCCTGGAGGTGCTCACGGATGGCTGCCGGGTCGAGGCGCAGGTCCTCCGCGATGCGGACGGCTGTGAACTCCTGACCGACGTGTTCGCGCAGGTGCACCAGGATGTAGGCACGGGTAGACGGTTGGGTATCGCTCAGGGCCGAACTGTCCCCAGAGGGCGGCGGTACGACAGCCGCCTTCCCGGTTCCCGAACGGCGGTAGCGGGCGGGGTTACCGACAGCGGTGGTGCCTGTGCCAGGCACCTTCTCCAGCACGCCCCGCTTGGTGAGGGTGCGTAGGTAGTCCTTGACCGTGGCAGGCAGCAGGCCGGTCGCGCTGGCGGCCTCCTGGGCCGTGGTTTCTTCGCCGTGCGCGAGGGACTGCGCGTACTCGGTCAGGATGTCCATGTTGCTGCGGTAGGGAGCCTGCTCTTCTCCGTCGTCGCGGTCCTCTGCATCGTCATCAGGGTTGGCGGGAGGGGGTGCAGACGGCGGCACCTGGGGCTGCTCCTGCGGCGAGCTGGGGGGAGACTCCTGCACGACGGGCGGGGCATCGTGTGCAGGAGTCTCGGCGTCAACTGCCGTGGGCATGTCCACCGGGGCAGGCGCGGCGTCCACGACAGGGGCCTCGGCCAGCAGGTCGCCGCTCGACAGCACGCGGTCCACGTGGTCGGTCAGGTGGACGAGAATTCGGAACGCGGCCTCCGCCTCCGCAATCTGCGTATTCAGATGGGCGAGGTGCGCGAGAGTATCCGCGTGGGCCGCACGCATCCCGGCGAGTGGGGCTGCCTTCTCTTCTAGGGCGGCGAGCCGGGCGGACAGGGGAAGGGTGTTCGTCACGGTCATTCCTCGCTTTCAGAGGTTTCGGCCTCGTACTGACGCCGCCACGCACGCGGGGCGTCCCAGATGCTTTTCACGACCGGGCCGGGGCGCAGGTCGCCGGTGCTGCTGTCCATGACCTCCAGCCAATAGCCGCGCTCGTCGAACTGGATGCCGCCGCGCAACCCCATGCCCTGGAGTCCGGCCACGTAATCCATCGGCTTCACGTCGTCGGTGCCCTGGAAGTCGCGCCGGTCCTGCGCGCCGCGCTGCACGGCCC